>NZ_CBFHHX010000011.1:0-80108 GCF_965655845.1 Candidatus Salinivivens marinus | reverse complement strand
AAGGAGTTTGCTAACAATGTTTTTGCAAACTTACTAACTTTACTTTTAATACTTACATCAATTGCCATGGTTTTTATGCCGGGTCTGGTATTTTTAACAGCAGCAGGTTTTGCCTCTGATCACAGGTTCGATTTAACAGTCGATTTTGGAAGAATTATGTTTCCCTATATACTGTTAATCTCCTTAGCAGCTTTATTTTCCGGAATTTTGAATACAACTGGACGCTTTGCTATAGCAGCTGCTGCACCAGTCATTTTAAATATAACTATAGTATTTGCCCTTCTTACCGCGCGGGCAACCGAACATAACATAATGGTATGGTTGGTGTGGTCCATACCCATTGCCGGCATAATTCAATTAAGTTTGCTTTGGCTGGCTACATACAAAACAGGAATTAAAATTACCTTCTCCGTTCCTAAATGGAACAAAGACATAGGCAACCTTGTAAAACTAGCGATACCTGCTGCGTTAGCTGGTGGCGTGCTCCAGATCAATTTGTTGGTTGGGCAGCTCGTTGCTAGTCAAGAAACCGGTGCAATAAGTTTTTTATACTTTGCGGATAGGTTGTATCAACTGCCTCTTGGAATAGCCGGAATAGCAGTTGGAACAGTTCTATTACCAAAACTCTCTCGTCATTTAAAAACAGGCGATAGTAATCAAGCACAAATCACATATTCTAAAAGTGCTGAAATGGTATGGTTTGTGGCCCTACCCTCCAGCTTTGCTTTGTGTTTAATCCCCTTGCCTCTTGTTTCAGCTCTTTTTGAACATGGAGAAACATCAAGGCAGGATGCACTTGCTATATCATACGCCACTGCCATTTACGGTCTTGGACTTCCGGCCTTTATGATACAAAAACTTTTGCAACCATTATACTTTGCACGAGAAGACACAAAAACTCCGCTGCGATTTGCGGTCATTTCAATGTTATTAAATGCAATTCTTGCAATTGCACTTCTCAAAGTTATGGGTTGGATAGCAGTTGCAGTAGCTGCGAGCGCATCAGCTTGGGTTACATCTATTCTATTATGGATCAGCGCTAAAAAATTTGGGCGTGCAGCAAGTGCGTTGAAAACTTCCACCAACCGCATCAAGCGTACTTTTTTTGCAAGCTTGGTGATGGGTATAATTCTATGGGCTACCAGTCAAAACATGTACATTGCGATGCAGACATCAGCTGAAAGGGTATTTTTTGCAATCGGACTAGTTTTTGCGGGTTCGACAATTTACCTAGTCATCGTTTACATGCTGAAGGCTTTCCCGAAAAATTCAGAAAAGGCCTTAAATTAGGTAACTGAATTGGTATGACCATTCAGAAGGCTTCTTGACGTGTTGCAACTACAGGATTACTGCATCTTTATGATAATTTGTCAGGGGCATTGCTTATGATAGACCAAGATAAAAAGTCGTCATTCAAAACTTTTGAAAAACGAGTGTTTTCAGGTGTTCAGCCTACAGGAGGTCTCACATTAGGAAACTATCTTGGTGCCGTTAAACGCTTTGTGGAAATGCAGAGCAAAGAGTACGAAACTATATACTGTGTTGTCGATCAACATGCGATAACAGCATGGCAAAACCCAATAGAATTAAAGCAAAATACTAGACAAATTGCAGCTTTTTTTATAGCCGCAGGCATAGATCCTAATTCGTCTATCCTTTTCAATCAATCAGCCGTAGCCGAGCATGCCCAATTAGCTTGGGTTTTTAATTGCGTGGCCAGGATGGGTTGGATGCAGCGAATGACGCAATTTAAAGATAAGGCCGGGAAAAATGCTCAAAATGCTGCCCTTGGTTTATTTGCATATCCTGCCCTGATGGCTGCAGACATTTTGCTATACCATGCGACGCATGTTCCCGTAGGAGACGATCAAAAACAACATCTTGAATTGACTAGAGATATAGCGATTAAATTTAACCATGATTATGATATCGATTTTTTCCCTGTGACTGAACCTGTCATTGGAGGAACAGCCTCAAGAGTAATGAGCTTGCGAGATGGAACAAAAAAAATGTCAAAATCAGACCCATCCGATTTAAGTAGGATCAATATGGGTGATGATGCGGATACAATATTTCTTAAATTCAAAAAAGCTAAGACAGATGCAGAGGCGTTACCATCAGAAATAGATGGTTTGAAAAATAGACCTGAAGCAGAAAACCTCGTAACAATCTACTCAGCACTTAGCGAACAATCAATGGATAGAACACTGCAGGAAGTTGGTGGCAAACAATTTTCTGAGTTTAAACCAATTTTAGCAGAGTGCGCAGTAGAAATTTTGTCTCCAATTTCACGAGAAATGACTAGACTAATGCAAAATGCAGATGAAATAGACACTATACTCGCCTCAGGTGCTAAAAGAGCTCGTGAAATCGCAGGTCCAATTTTGGACAAAACTTACGATATAGTCGGTATGCTCAAACCGAAGTAAGTCTTCTAAAAGAAGTTTTTTAAATTACTCGGATGGTTCACTACGCGAATGATTGCAAACGCAAGTTTCATAGTGCATGCTAAAGCAATGGAGGACTAGATGCGCAAATTTTTAGTAGTTCTAGATGACAGCAAAGAATGCCTCAACGCAATGCGATTTGCAGCAATGCGCGCTGCGAAAACTGGGGGCGGCGTGGAAGTACTCTCTATAATTCCGCCAGAAGAATTTAATCACTGGATTGGGGTCGGTGATTTAATGCGCGCAGAAGCCAAAGAAAGAATAGAAGTTCATTTTGAAGTATTTGCCAAATGGATGCGAGATAGACAGGGAGTCAACCCAAGTTTAGTGATAAGAGAGGGCGAGGTTGTCCCCGAAATTTTAGCACAAATATCCGAAGACCCTGAAATAGGTATTCTAGTACTCGGCGCCAGTACTGATAAAAAAGGGCCCGGACCGATAGTCACTCAATTAAGCAAAAACGCAGGGTCTTTACCAATCCCTATTACCGTTGTCCCGGGAGACCTGTCTAAAGAAAGACTCGAGGCGATTACTTAATTTAGAATCATTCTAAATACTTGACATTTCGCTGACTAATTGGCATATAAAAGTCAGTACAAAGGAATATCGTAATGTTTATCCAGACGGAATCAACACCGAACCCAGCCACATTGAAGTTCCTCCCCGGCCAAACGGTTATGGAACAAGGTACGGCTGACTTTACAAATGTGGACAGCGCCAAGTCATCTCCACTAGCGAAACGTCTATTTACTCTAGATGGAGTGACGGGCGTTTTTTTAGGAAATGACTTTGTGACAGTAACTAAGCAAGAAAGCACTGACTGGGAACACGTTAAACCAAGTATCCTTGGTGCAATAATGGACCATTTCCAATCTGGTGCCCCAATTATTGATGGGGAACAATCTGAAAATGTACATGCTGAACACTCAGGTGAAGACACTGAAATAGTTGGTCAAATAAAGGAACTATTGGATAGTCGGGTACGTCCTGCAGTTGCACAAGATGGAGGAGATATTACTTTTCACGGATTCGAGCGTGGAGTCGTATATCTGCAAATGCAAGGTGCGTGCGCAGGTTGTCCTTCTTCAACAATGACCCTTAAGATGGGGATCGAGAACCTTTTAAGGCACTATATCCCAGAGGTTACTGAGGTCAGACCGGTTGGGTTATAGATCCAATTGTTTACTTGCAATCGATACGTCGGCCGCCCATTGCGCGGCCGCAATTTTTCTCAATGGCGAAATTTTTTCATCTGTGCGAGAAATGAAAAAAGGACAAGCTGAAAAACTATTTGAGGTTGTCGAAGAGACCTTCAAGGCAGCAAATATAGAAAAATCACAAATCGATTTAATACTTGTTGGGATTGGTCCAGGAAACTTCACTGGAATTCGAATAGGACTGGCCGCTGCAAAGGGTCTTGCATTATCCTTGAAAATAAAAATCGCAGGCGTAAATAGCTTTCAGGCATCTCTCTACGGACAAACCACACGCAAGATAGCCAAAATAAATGCTCCGCAAAATTCCTATTACCTTGGGGCTATTAATGGGGATTTTGAACCCAGACTAGTAGAAGACAATCATACTCTGAATGAATTTGCAAACCGACCTGGAGGCAAAGAATTTATAGAAAATATGGCCAAGTTTGGTGCAGATATAAAATACAGCCTATCTCAGCCAGCTCCACTTTACATAAAAACACCAGATGCTCATACTCGTACTCAAAAAATTTCAATTATAAAATGACACCTGAAAAAATGTCGAAACTGCACTCCACATCGGAGGCTAACCACCGAATATGGCATGCTCACGAATTTTCAGAGTTATTATCTTTGCCAGGAGTTATTACAGAGTTCCATGCACACGGCTTTGCTCTTGCTCGGGTTGTAGATACCGAGGCCGAACTTTTACTGATAGTTACAGAGAATATTAAACAAAACACCGGATTAGCAACAAGCTGCTTGCTGAACATTGAAAAAAAGTTAATCCAACAAGGCGCAAAAAAATTGACTTTGGAAGTTAGCGAATCAAACTCAGCTGCGATTACAGTTTACACAAAATTAAATTATAAAGAGATCACTATACGAAAATCGTATTCGCGTGACAAGAATGGAAAATTTGAAACTGCATTAGTCATGCAAAAAGATCTACGTCCAAATTAATCTAATATTTACAATTTTAGGTCTAACAAATGAGATTATTTGGTTGACCATCAGCGAGAATCTTGTCCTTATTAAGATATGATGTTGGCTAAATTTAACGGGCCACCTTACAATTAATCGGGAGATATATATGAATATCGTTACAAAATTGTTGTCAACCGCAGTTGGTTTGACCATGAGTGCAGGCCTTGCATTAGCGGAACCTGCTATTATTTTTGATCTTGGGGGTAAATTTGATAAATCATTTAATGAGTCTGCTTTCACGGGAGCTCAGCGATGGGCAGATGAAACCGGTGGGTCATTCAGAGAAATAGAGCTTCAAAATGAAGCCCAACGAGAACAAGCGCTTCGCAGATTTGCAGAAGCTGGCGCTAACCCTATTGTAATGGCTGGGTTTGCATTTGCTGACTCCTTAGGAAAGGTTGCACCAGATTATCCTGACACAAAGTTCGCTGTGATTGACGTAAATTGGCTAAGCCTACCAAACGTAAGAGGCATCGGCTTCAATGAGCATGAAGGATCCTACCTAGTTGGTATGCTGGCAGCTCAAGCGTCAAAGACAGGCACGGTTGGTTTTGTTGGGGGCATGGATATACCTCTTATAAGGCGTTTTGGATGTGGCTATGCTCAAGGCGTTAAAGCAGTTAATCCAAACGCAACAATTATAGCGAACATGACCGGCACAACTCCTGCGGCATGGAATGATCCAGTTAAGGGCTCTGAGCTTACCAAAGCTCAAATTAGCCAAGGGGCCGATGTGGTGTATGCAGCAGCAGGAGGAACTGGTGTAGGTGTTCTTCAAACAGCAGCCGATGAGGGGATTTTATCTATCGGCGTAGATGCGAACCAAAACTATCTGCACCCAGGCCAGGTCCTAACGTCAATGCTCAAGCGCGTAGACAATGCTGTTTATGAGGCGTTCTCAGCCGGGGAAAATTTGGAGACTGGTAATTTTCAGATGGGTATAGCAAATGGTGGAGTTGGTTATGCACTTGATGAACATAATGCTTCTCTGGTATCTTCTGAAATGAAAGCTGCTGTTGACACTGCAGCATCTTCAATCGCCAATGGATCAATGTCAGTACATAACTATACTGATGACGAAACCTGCCCAGCAGTTTCATTTTAATTAGTCATTAGTCGAAGAAAAAAAACCGCACTTATTCAGTGCGGTTTTTATATTATATTGAGAAATAAATGACGATAAAACCAGCAATCGAACTTAGAGGGATTTCTAAATCCTTTGGGCCGGTTGAAGCCAATAAAGATATAACCATCCGTGTGATGCCTGGAACAATTCACGGCATTATTGGAGAAAATGGCGCTGGCAAGTCAACTTTGATGTCTATCTTGTATGGGTTCTACAGGGCTGATTCCGGAGAAATTTTTGTAGATGGCAAAAAAATTTCGATACCAGATAGTCAAGCCGCTATCGGTGTAGGGATTGGAATGGTTTTTCAACATTTTAAACTTGTTGAGAATTTTACAGTTCTAGAAAATATCGTCCTAGGTGCAGAAAGTGGAGCCCTACTGTCACCATCCTTAAATAAAGCAAGAGCAGAACTTGCTGCCTTAGCGTCAGAGTATGAATTAAATGTCGATCCTGATTCAATTATTGAAGATATCGGCGTGGGAATGCAACAAAGGATTGAAATACTTAAAGCACTATATCGCAAAGCAAATATTTTAATTTTAGATGAACCCACCGGGGTTTTGACGCCAGCCGAGGCGGATCAACTCTTCAGGATACTCAAAAGACTTCGTGAGGAAGGAAAAACCATTATTTTAATTACTCATAAACTTCGTGAGATTATGGATATCACTGATACCGTGAGTGTAATGCGCCAAGGTGAAATGACCGCGACATTGGAAACTAATGAGACTAGTCCAGAAAATTTAGCGGAGCTAATGGTAGGCCGAAAAGTTTTACTTCGTGTTGATAAAACCCCAGCCAAGCCCAAAAACCCCGTGCTGGAAATTGAAGACCTAAATATGTTTGATGATTTTGGTGTTCAGAGGTTAAAGAACGTCAATCTCTCTGTTAGAGCCGGTGAAATTCTAGGAATTGCTGGTGTTGCAGGCAATGGTCAATCGGAACTGCTAGAGGTGCTAGGCGGTTACCAGAAGGCGGATGGGACTGTAAAGGTTAAAGGATCAGAAATTGACTTGACGACGAGTGTAAATGGAGATGGTCAAGCAAGACGAGCCCAAGGAATTGCGCATGTTCCCGAGGACAGACAACGCGAAGGTCTGATAATGGACTTCATGGCATGGGAAAATTCGGTTTTTGGTTATCATCGGGAGAAATCCAATCAAGCAAATAGATTTTTTATGGATAATAATGCCATTCGAAGGGAAACAGAGGGTAAAATGCATCGGTTTGACGTCCGACCCCCTAACCCAAAATTAACAGCCAAAAATTTTTCAGGAGGAAATCAACAGAAAATAGTATTGGCGCGCGAGATAGAACGAGATCCTGACTTACTACTGGTAGGACAACCAACAAGAGGAGTTGATATTGGGGCTATTGAGTTTATACACCAACAAATTGTTGCCCTTCGAGACCGAGGAAAAGCAATTTTGTTAATATCGGTTGAATTGGATGAAATTCTATCTTTATCTGATAAAATTGCCGTCATGTTTGATGGTAAAATTATGGGAGAAAGACTCCCATCTGAAACAAATGAAAAGGAACTTGGATTGCTCATGGCCGGTGTCGCGGAACAAGTGGCACAATGACCAGAAAAAAACAGCCTAATTTATAATGGAGCGCATGAATGGATGTAATGCCAAAATGGGTTGATATTATTGTTGTCCCATTATTCTCTTTATTTTTAGCAGCTGCTTTATCAGCATTGCTCATACTAGCTATTGGTGAAAGCCCAATAGCAGCACTAAACCTAATGATAGAGGGTACACTATTTCGGTCAGCAGGTTGGGGCTACATGCTATATTACACGACAAATTTTATTTTTACCGGTCTGGCAGTATCAGTAGCATTTCATGCTGCTCTTTTTAATATCGGGGGCGAGGGACAAGCCATGATAGGAGGCTTAGGAGTAGCCCTAGTTTGTTTATTTATTCCATGGCCACACTGGACATTAGCAATCGTCGGGGCTTCAATTGGTGCCGCTCTTTTTGGAATGATTTGGGCTGGCCTGCCTGCTTACCTTCAAGCCAAAAGAGGAAGTCATATCGTTATTACCACGATTATGTTTAATTTTATCGCTGCTGGGGTGCTTAATTTTTTCCTAGTAGATGTTTTGAAACCTGCAGGCAGTATGGATCCGGCATCAGCAAATTTTCCAGCTAGTACTCACCTCCCTACCTTTCAAGATATTGCAGGTATAATTGGCTTTGAAAAGGCGTTCAGGTCGGCACCGGCTAACGTTAGTTTTTTCATTGCACTTTTTGCCTGTCTCGCAACTTGGTATCTGATTTGGCGCACCCCGTTAGGCTACGAAATACGAGCTTTGGGAAAGTCTGGACCTGCTGCTCGCTACGCAGGCGTCAGGCCAGTAAAAATTATAATGATAGCTATGATGATCTCAGGGGCACTCTGTGGAATGATGGCGATAAATACCACGCAAGGAGAAAGTGAACGGCTAATCTTGAACTTTACCGAAGGAGCAGGCTTCATTGGCATTGCAGTTGCGCTCATGGGGCGTAGTCACCCAGTAGGAGTTTTATTAGCCGCTTTGTTGTTTGGTTTTCTCTACCAGGGCGGTGCAGAACTGGCGCTATGGACTAAAATTCCACGTGAGTTGATAGTAGTTATTCAAGCATTAGTAATATTATTCACAGGGGCGCTAAGTTTAATGGTAAGGGCTCCTTTGGAAAGATTTTTTATTTCGATACAAAGGGCTAGAGTATGATTGATTTTTTAACTCTGCTCCAAGTATTGGATAGCTCACTACGCTTGGCAACGCCGCTATTATTAGTTTGCCTCGCTGGACTATTTTCAGAGCGAGCTGGAATTTTTGATATTGGTCTGGAGGGCAAGCTTCTCGCTGCCGCATTCGTATCCGCTGCCTTTGCTGCAATTACCGGATCAGTTTGGATGGGTCTATTGGCCGGCATATTCGCATCAATCCTATTGTCGCTTCTTCATGGCTTAGCCTCAATAACACTTCGCGGTGATCAAATTATCTCGGGGGTTGCTATAAATTTTCTGGCAGCTGGCCTGACGGTAGTCGCCGCACAGGATTTATTTGGGCAAGGAGGTAGAACACCTCCACTCAAATCTGGTGGGCGTTTCGAGCCTTTGAGTTTTCCTTGGGCCAGTTCATCGAAAGAAATGAGCGAAGCAGGTCCGCTTATGCAACTTTATTCTGAACTTTTATCCGGACACTCTCTTTTAGTTTACGTTGCACTTTTAACAGTTCCTCTTTCTTGGTTTGTTTTATACAAAACGAGATTCGGACTGCGTTTGCGAGCGGTGGGAGAAAATCCAGCAGCAGTCGACACGGCAGGTATTTCTGTTGTTGGGCTGCGCTACGCTGCAGTTGTTATTGGCGGCATTTTATGTGGTATTGCAGGAGCCTATATCGCAACTTCCCTTCAGGCAAATTTTACAAAAGACATGTCTGCAGGACGCGGTTTTATAGCTTTAGCGGCTCTAATTTTTGCAAAATGGCGTCCTTGGTACGCTCTTGCAGCATGTTTACTCTTTGGCTTCTTCTTCGCAGTCGACAATCGATTTCAAAATATACTACTACCAGCCTGGAGCCTTAGTTGTATCTTGGGTGTAATCTCAATTGCACTGCTAAGTTACGTTTGGAGAAAAGATTATTTAGACAAAGTGGTTCTTGGAGGATTGGCTCTGGGAGTTGCAGTAATTGCATTTATGGTGGTTAATTCAGTTTGGACCACCGGTATAACTAGCCAAGTGAAAATCCCCGTTGTTTTCATACAATCACTCCCTTACGTTTTAACCGTAGTCGTTTTGGCAGGTTTTGTGGGTCGCGCAATACCACCAAAAGCAGGCGGGCAACCATACGTTAAAGAACGTTAGAGCCAATATAACAACACCTTTATATCCAGTTTAATCTTGGCCGCTCTCACTATTGATTTATGTACAATCATTAAGCTAAGTGGAACAATGCAAATCTACTTACCGATAGCCGAAGTTTCAGTTAACGCCTTTTTACTCCTTGGTCTTGGTGGATTTGTGGGTATTCTTTCCGGAATGTTTGGTGTTGGTGGAGGTTTTTTAATGACACCTCTTCTTTTCTTTATCGGCATTCCGCCAGCCGTAGCCGTGGCGACTGAAGCGAACCAAATAGTGGCGTCATCTTTTTCCGGGGCGCTAGCACACCTTCGCAGAAGAACTGTGGACTTAAAAATGGGGACCGTTCTATTGAGCGGCGGGCTGATAGGAGCAGCGATTGGTTTATATATTTTCAATTATTTAAAATCTGTCGGACAAGTCGATCTACTAGTAAAACTTTGCTACGTAATATTTCTTGGTATTATAGGCAGTCTTATGTTTATAGAGAGCTTAAACGCAATAAGACGGGCTAGATCTAACGTAAATGTGATTAGCAGAACTAATCGCCACAAGGGACTTGTCCATACTTTGCCGCTTAAAATGCGCTTCAAAACATCTGGATTGTATATTTCTGCAATTCCTCCGTTTGCGGTAGGGATATTCGTAGGAATACTATCAGCAATAATGGGTGTTGGAGGCGGCTTTATAATGGTGCCAGCAATGATCTATATTTTGGGGATGCCTACAAAAGTTGTGGTCGGAACTTCATTATTTCAAATCATTTTTGTCACAGGTTTTGCAACACTTTTACATGCTACAACAAATTATACAGTCGACATCGCTTTAGCAGTTCTACTTTTAATTGGCGGCGTAATAGGTGCTCAAATTGGAACTCAAATTGGAGCCAAGATGAGAGCTGAACAACTTAGAATTTTACTCTCGGTTCTTGTATTACTGGTTTGCCTAAAATTAGCTGCTGATTTATTAATTCAACCATCTGAACTTTTCTCCCTTGGGAAAATAGGGAATTAATGATGCGTATTCTGGCTTTCATAATAATGCTCCTTATGTTTTCCAAAAATCTCGTCGCAAATGAACAAATAGTACTTGGACTTAGTCAGGATGAAGTTGCAATTACAGCTAATTTTGATGGTTCTAAGATCCTTTTATTTGGAGCGATACAACGAGACGCTCCTCAACCAGATGGCAAAATGGGTGTAATAATTACTATAGCAGGGCCATCGCAACCAATTGCCGTTAGAAAGAAAGAAAAGCGGTTTGGAATATGGGTAAACAATCAAACAGTGGAAGTTGATGCTGCTCCTAGCTTCTACGCAGTTGCGACTAGCGCACCTTTTACTGAAATAGTATCAGATGTAGAAGATCTGCGAAATAAAATTTCTGTAGAACGCGCAATTAGGTCGGTTGGGGCCCCAATGCATATTCAAGACTCTCAAAGCTTTACGGAAGCAGTGATCAGAATAAGAAAGGATCAAAAACTTTACCAGTCACTCGAAAATGAAATAGTTGTTGACCAGAGTACATTGTTTCGAACTTCTGTCGATATGCCCGCGAATTTAACAGAAGGTGACTATTTTACGCGTATCTTTCTTACCCGTGATGGAAAAATTGTGAGTCAATTTGACACAATAATTGATGTAAAAAAGGTTGGTCTTGAAAGATTTTTATTTAACTTATCACGTGAAAATCCACTCATTTATGGATTATTATCCCTTGCAATAGCTATTATCGCAGGATGGGTGGCATCTAGTTTTTTTAGATATATAAGACATACTTAAATGACTCACATACTTATAAAATATAACAGAAATTTAATCACACGGTTTTTCTGAGGGAAAATATGCCGTTTATAGATCACTCTTTAGTTTCAGAAATCAGGGAAAGGTTTTGTAATGTTGATAAATGTCCTATCTCTGGCGAAAGAATCTTTTTTGAAAACGCTGGTGGCGCTCTAACTTTGAGATCAGCGTTGGAAACTTCCACAAAATTTGCGGCAATTCCCGACAATCAGGGCCGTGATAATTTAGCTAGTCATACTTTAAATAATACGATTAAAAATGCAAAAAGTGACCTTCGTATCTTATTTAATGCTCAAACTGGTGGGTTTTTCATGGGAGAGAGCGGAACAGAATTATTATTTAGATTAATCAGAAATGCAGTAACGGCCTCGCCGCCTGGTGGATCAATTGTTGGAACCTCATTAGAACACCCCGCTTCCCGAAGCGCTGCAAAGAAATGGTCTGAGGAGATGAAATATACCTATGTAAGCGTGCCACACAATATCGAAAAGGGAATAGTCGAGGCAAAAAACTATGCAGATAAAATTTCTGATACAACTAGGGTTGTAACAATCGTGCACGCCTCACCAGTTACTGGTATGGGCACGAAAATAAGTGAAATATCAAGAATAGTGCGCAAAAAAGCTCCGTCAGCATTCATAATAGTTGACGGGATACAACATGCTGCGCATGGAGGAATTGATATTGAAAGTTATGACATCGATGGCTATGTTATCTCACCCTATAAAATGTTTTCACGACATGGTTTTGGTATCGCGTGGGTATCGGACAGACTGAGAAATTCACCTCACGAAAAGTTAGATGATGGACCGTCTGACAACTGGGAGCTTGGCACTAGAGATACAGGAGCCTATGCAACCATGTCGGACGTAAAAGAGTATATGTGTTGGCTAGGTAAAGAATTCACAACTGAAGAAGATAGTCGCGCCCAAATCGAGGCCGCAGGTGCAGCGATTCAAGATTATGAAAAGAAAATGACCAATGCCATTCTTTATGGAGTTGATAACCTAAAAGGTCTGACGGATTTTGAAGAAGTTGAGATCATTGGCGGTGCGAATAACCCCTCAAGGGAAGGGTTGGTCAGTTTCAGAATTAAAAAATGCCCTTCTGAAGAAATTGTTACTTATCTAAATCAGCAAGGTATCCGAACACATACGCGGAAATGTGACCATTATTCAGGTAATATACTCGCCCCACTTGGCTGGGATGATTGCGTTAGAGTATCTATTTGCCATTATAATACACAAAACGAAGTAAAAAAGTTTTTATCTTCTATGGCGGCGTTTGCTGATAAGTAATTTGAAATAAAACAATTTTATTGACACTATCATTCGTCTTTAATTAGACTCAGGACGGTATTCCCCACAATTTGGAAAATTGTCCAATTATTTGATCTCTGCTCTGGCGGTAAGCATTCAACTTCATCTCACGAGTTTCTCCGATACCCGTTGGATCCATTATTGGCCAGTACTCAACTTTCATATGAAAAAAACGTGTTAAGTCTAGTGCGCGTCTTTGACTTGCAGGAGACAAAGCAACCACTACGTCAAACGACGAAAGATCATCTCCCAAAGCAGCCATTTCATCGAAACTTCTAGATTTGTGGCGGGACAATTCTACCTGAATTTCATCACAAACAGAAATTGCAAAGCCATCAATTTCCAAATCATTATAGACCCCAACTGATTGCACATAGGTACCTAAGCCATAGAACTTTTTCATAATACCTTCAGCCATCGGCGATCTAACTGCATTATGATCACAACAAAAAAGTATTGATTGTGGTAATTCCGTAACCATATCAAATGCCAAAATGAAGGATACAAATGAGGGTAAATAAGCGACGTGATGTGTCAGTATCTACAATAACTTTTCCATCCAAACGCTCTAGTAAAATACGTGCACCTTCATCGTGGATACCGCGCCTAGCCATGTCAATTGTTTCAATTTGCCCAGGCGGCAAATTTTTTACTGCATCATAATAACTCTCACAAATGGCCCAGTAATCTTTCACAACCTGTCGAAAAGGAGAGAGCGACAAATGAAACTCTGCAGCAGGGTTCCCGTCTTCTTTGGATACCCCAAAAACCAATCGCTTTTCTTTTATAGACAGAACTAAGTGATAGGGGCCCGAATGTGTTGGCACCTCAAATTTATTTTCCTCAAGCAAATCATATAGGGCAACTCGCCGCTCTTTCTCGATTTCAGCAGTAGGAGGCGGACTGTGTTTATCATTTAATTCTATATGTGAGATATAACTCATTAAATTTCTCTATAAATATCTTTAGTCATATAATTTCTTACCTAATAATATTTTACCAACCGGCATCATTCAGTAAGTTTTTTTAATCTAGAAGAGACTGAAAGACCGTGTGCCTCTAGGCCTTCTGAGCTAGCCAAGGTTTCTATATGAGGCCCTATAATTTTCAACGCATCAGGAGAGACAAACGTAGTTGTTGTTCGTTTTAAAAAATCCATCACTGATAATCC
Organism: Candidatus Salinivivens marinus; assembly: GCF_965655845.1. NCBI lineage: Bacteria > Pseudomonadati > Pseudomonadota > Alphaproteobacteria > Rhodobacterales > Paracoccaceae > Candidatus Salinivivens > Candidatus Salinivivens marinus. The sequence goes on along the minus strand of NZ_CBFHHX010000011.1, from coordinate 66,202 downwards.
ACTACTAAACCTTGCGGAACGAGCAGTTGGAAGAACATGATTGGAACCCCCAATATAATCACCAACAGCTTCAGGCGTCCAATGGCCCATAAAGACAGAGCCAGCATTAGTGATTTTTTCAATCAGACCTTTTGGATTTGAAACACAGAGCTCTAAATGCTCTGGAGCAAGTTTATTTGAAAGTTTCGCTGCTTGATCCAGGGAAGGGACAGTAATTATAACTCCAAAATTTTTCCAACTTGGGCCAGCTATGTTTCGGCGTTCCAGACTTTTTAAGATTTTTTCAATCTCTGTTGCAACTAACTGTCCAAAATTCTGATTTGTAGTAATCAATATAGATTGCGCACTTTTATCATGTTCAGCTTGACTAAGTAAATCCAAGGCAATCCACTCTGGATCATTATTCTCATCAGCAATTACCAAAACTTCCGAGGGACCAGCAATCATATCTATTCCGACTTTACCAAAAACTTGTCGCTTAGCGGCAGCCACGTAAGAATTACCTGGTCCGGTAATTTTATCCACAGGTGAAATGCTTGGGGTTCCATAAGCTAGCGCTGCGATAGCTTGCGCACCTCCAATTCTGTATATTTCATCTATACCAGAAACTTTTGCAGCATAAAGAACTGCCGGATTAATTTTCCCATGCGGCGTTGGAACAACCATTGCAACACGTTTTACACCAGCTACTTTGGCTGGTATTGCATTCATAAGCACTGAAGATGGATAACTTGCCAATCCACCAGGAACATAAATACCTACAGCGTCAAGAGCCGTCCATCTCCATCCAAGTTCAACTCCAATATCATCAATCCAAATTACATTCTCAGGTTTTTGTTTTTCATGGAATACTTTTATTCTACTGGCGGCTAAGTCTAAGGCTTTACGCTCATTGCTTTTTACTTCAGCTGAAAGCTCGTTTATTTCTTTTTTTGAAAAGCTTAACTCTTCTTTTGTTAATTTAATTTTATCAAACCGATCAGTTAATTGTATTAGAGCTTCGTCCCCCTGTCTTTTAACATCTGCTAAAATATCAGAAACTACTCTGTTAACATCCCGATTGGCGTCACGCTCAGAATTTAAAATCTCATCAAAATGCTGATCGAATTGGGGATCATCAAAATTGAGGAAAACCGGCATCACTTTTGCTCCTAAGGAATGTTCTGATTAATGAGTAATCTAAAATTTCTCAACTGTCGTCAATAATTGGATGAAACGGTATATTTTCAGAGTGGGCTTTGTAAGGGCGGGTGACATCTTTGATAGACAATTCAATAGCATCTAATTCAAATCTGATAGCACCAAAATTAGAAAGTAGTAATGTCAAAAACATATTTTTTTTTGTCTTTTTTAAGTCTAAGTTAAGTAAATTCAGTGGTGTACTACTGTCAGAACGATCGATACCTTGTGATGAAATATTTAGCACATTATCAATTATCAGAAGGCTCTTTACCCTTTCTGGGGCGCTGTTTTTATCAATATATTCTGATTTATTTTCCCAACGAAACCTATTTACTAATACAGCCACTTGCCTTTTCTTCTTTAACCAAGCCAAATCGCTAATACAAAAAATACCATCCTGAAGAATTGTCGAAATTACGTCCACATCCTCCGGAGTAAATGCTCCTAAATAAAGTGCACTATCAACCCCTTCCGAAAAACTTGCGTCCTGAGACATTTACCGAACCCGCTCTATTTTAGCTCCAACGTTTTCGAGTTTTTCGACAAGCTTTTCATAACCTCTGTCAAGATGATATACTCTGCTGACTTTAGTTTTACCCTGTGCGGTCAAACCCGCTAGTATAAGCGAGACCGATGCTCTGAGGTCTGTAGCCATAACCTGAGCACCCTTTAACTTTGGAACTCCCTTAACTCTTGCAATTCCACCTTGAACATCAATTTGAGCACCCATTCGAATTAGCTCTGGAGCATGCATAAACCTATTTTCAAATATTGTCTCTTCAAGCGTAGATACTCCACTAGCTGTGCACATCAATGCCATCATTTGCGCCTGTAAATCAGTAGGAAAACCCGGGTAAACTGCAGTTGTTACATCGACAGCGTTAATTGTATCAAGCTTCCGCTTAACCTTAAGACCATTTGCGGTCTCCGAAATTTCAACACCTGCCTCCGTTAATTTTTTACAGAATGCCTCTAAAAGCTCCATCTGCCCTCCGACAAGCTCTACTTCACCCCCAGCTATTACTGGAGCGAGCATGTATGTACCGAGTTCAATGCGGTCCATCACAACTGAGTGTGTTGCGCCATGCAACTTTTCTACACCTTTGATGGTTACCGTTTTTGTCCCTTCTCCAGAAATATTAGCGCCCATTGACTTAAGACACTTAACTAAGTCTACAATTTCGGGCTCCATTGCTGCATTTTTAAGTTGAGACCTACCTTTGGCAAGACAAGCTGCCATTATAAAATTTTCTGTAGCGCCCACTGATGCAAATTTTAGTTTATGCGTACCACCAACTAGCCGTCCTTTATTTGGCGTCTTTGCATGCAAGTAACCATCCTTTAATTCAATTTCTGCACCAAGCGCTCGCAAAGCTGCAATATGCAGATCCATTGGCCGTGCACCAATGGCGCATCCACCCGGCAATGAAACTATAGCTTCACCAGCCCTTGCGAGCAAAGGCCCCAGTACGAGATTCGAAGCACGCATTTTCCTAACAATATCGTAATCAGCTCTAGTGGTTTTGAGGGCATGACTTGAGAGCGCTAGGACCAATCCTTCATTTAGGGTTTCCACCTCTACACCCAGGGATTGAAGTAATAGCGACATTGTTCCAATATCAGACAAACGAGGCGCATTTATCAGTGTAAGCGGCTCATCACTGAGCAGAGTTGCAGGCATCAAAGTTAAACATGCATTTTTTGCACCAGCTATGGGTATCTTACCATTAAGTGGACCGCTTTCTTCTACTATTATGGAATCCATATAGCTTAGTCCTCTAATTTGAAATCAATGTTTTTAGTATTGGGTGAATTCGATGTTCGCGCGGTAGCTTGTGCTTTTCGTTTTGCCATATTTGACTTTAAAGCAATCTTTAATCGCTCTTCACGAGTCTTAATAACTTTTTTTCTTGGAATAGTATTTTTATCCATATCTAGTAGTTACATTATGATAACATGATGGTCTAGATAAGTCTTGCTTAAGGCATTATTTGCGGCTAAATCGCAACGTAAAGTAAAGCTGCTGTAGCTCAGTGGTAGAGCGCACCCTTGGTAAGGGTGAGGTCGGGAGTTCAATCCTCCCCAGCAGCACCACCTTCCACGATCGTGCATTTATAAGTTCGAGCGGAGAATATATTCATCATAGCTAGTCGCCCACAATAGGTACCCAAAAATTCAAATCGCAGTTGACTGAATTTTCAGACTTTTCAATATGCAAATTCCCCGACATTTGTTTTATAATTTTCTCTGCGAAATATATATTTCTATCTTCGCTACTATTACTCTTATTCGTATCTTTTCTGGTAAAGTTGTCTGAAAAATTTTCATGCTGAATGTTACTTAAAGACCCACAAGCATTTATATAAATTTGTTGTTTACCAATTGCCCTTCGACCTAATTGTATATCAAAATTTAATTTTTCAATTAAATGATTTTCTAAAAAATATTCTACCACATGATGAGCCATGAGTTTGCATAAATTGGATGGGAAAAGATACTTAGTTTTTATACCAGATGTATCTTGCTGCGTTACATCCAAATAAGGCCTTGAGGACATATTATGCAATTCAAAGTAATAATTTAAATCCTCAGAAAACTCGGCTAAACTGATAGAAAGGGCTTCGTGGCGAATTTGATCCCCACAATTCGCATGATCTTCAATAATGCGTCTAATTTCATTTATTTCATGCATACAACGCTCTGGTGGCATATTGTCTTTTTTTTCTTTAGCCAACTCCATACTTTCATAAAGCCTTTTGAGAAAAGAACTTACGGTAACAGTGAAATACTCTAAACGCTCTTTTTCTGCGTTAACATCTTCAATGGCTTCCGCAACTTGCAGGTATGATGTTTTATTTTTATCAATTAAAAAAGAATTTAGGTTTGTTTGCTCTTCATGCAATTGCACATAATTACCAACAATTTTTTTTATCGCAAAAATAAGAACTAGGTAGATGCTTAGATTCAAGAGTTGATAAACGATACCAAACTCGTAACTTAATCCAAATAGTATAGTTTCTCGGGTTAGTGAGTGCGTAACCAGAAAAATTGTAATACTGACTAAAGCAATTAATTTGATTGAATGTTGAAAAGACATAAGGCCGACCGCCAATAAAAAAAAAGTCGAGCCCACTACCGTACTTTCATTTCTTACGCTGACGGCCACAAATAACAAAAACATTATTGCAACCAATGTATTTAAACGATGCCTATCAATAAGTTTTAAGTTTACTGATAATATGACAAAAATTATCCAAATAAGTGATAAAACCAATTGATGACTTGGTAAGAAATCTAGATATAGATTTCGGTAAAAGGATATTAGAAGAGCAGGAAAGGATAGAATTGCTAACACTCTCACAGCTTTTTTTATAGCTACATCAACTGTTTCTTCCAGACTTATAACTTCATCGGTCATGTGTAATAAGCACCATAATAAAAACCCTTGATAAACAAATAATATTTGCATACTATTGCATACTATTGTTTATTTTTTAATCATTTTGGAACTATTTTTCTTAAACTGTTTTGATTAATTTGACAAAACCTTTTTTTCAAACTAGCGCTGAGGGAATGTATGGTCCTAGGTTTAAATTAAGTCACTTATTAGCTGCTATAATCTGCATTTCAATTATAGTTTCGGAAGGTTTGGCAATCATTTAGTATGACGAGCATCGTAATTAGCTAGCTTGTTTATACTAGCTACCTATCAACCATAAATTTTAAAACGATAATTCCTATAACTAAGTTTTTGGATCTTGTTTTAATGACTTCAAAGCATTGACCAAGCTTTTTATTTAAAGCAATGTGAGTTATGGAGAGAACTGATGATGTTGGCGTGTGGTCGGCCAATGAAACTGTTTATAGTGCGGGAAGCCTACCAGAGTTTAATTATCTGGTGATTGAGGGCAGCGTACAAATAACAGCCCCAAATGGTTATTATTTAGGCGATGTGGGTCAGGGCGAGTTATTTGGAGAAGCCTCATTTATTCTCGGTACAAAACGATCCACGACTGTGATCGCAGGCTCTGACGGACTGAAAGCAAAATTAATTCCACCCAGGCATATACTTCAAAAACTTGAAAAAGACGTTTTTTTAAACGCACTCGTTAGAAAATTGGAAAAACGTTTAGACTCTTCAAATTCTGAAACAGTGGACCGATCCGTCAAAATAAAAAAAGCAGTTGACCAGCTCAATAACCTATCATCCGAAATTGGTAAATTTGGTGAGAATATTAAAAAAGATCATCCAGATGCAGAAAAATTAATGTCTAAGCTTTCAAATATAGCGTCAAGTATAGAAAAAATAAAAGACAACCTAAAGTTGTCCTGAAGTTTTCAAAATTTAGTACACTAATAAAAAAAGTTGCTTTTCTACTAACATGTTGCATACTGCTATAGCTGATTGGGCAGCTTTTAAATTATATGAGGCTATTATGGCATTTTATAATCCTGCTGCTAAAGAAGCTATTCTTTACTATGCAAAAGTTATGGCTGGGTCCTGGGGCTATAAACCTATTGTTTATGCTAAACGAATGGGTTGGCTGGATGGGGAAGAGAAGGTCACCTTTGAAGGTCAAAAACTTGCAAAATGGATTTTTGAGAGTGAAACTGAGTTTTAACAAGTGGCTTATTTTTTGAAGCTGTTAAAATTGACTTGAGTTTTATCTGATAATTATTTCAATCAATTGCCTAGATGGGTTTTTACGCTATTTTCCTTTGCAGGGAGGCTAATCATGAACACAAAGTTTGAAGATCCATTTAATGGCTGGGGTAAAAAAGCGGCAGCTTTTAGCATTGCCTTTGCATTTATTTTACCTAACTATTTTTTTATGACCAAAGTTTTAAATTGGTTTTAGTTCAATATGTTTGATCCCGAAAAACTAAATGAATACAAGATAAGAATTTTACTGTCATTATTGATAATTTTGTTAGTAATATTTGCAATTTTCTATCGGGGTATAAGTGGGATTGCTAGCATAGAAGTTATTTTTTTAGGCTTATTGTTCTCTATTGTCAGTTTACTTCACGCAAGTTGGGCGATTTTAAAGATTAAAAAATTGCAGTAAACGGTTAACTGAGATCAGATCTAATTAAACATTGTTTACTTATGCTTGGTAACCAATTATTTTTTATCGATTAAGGACCTACCAAAATCTGGAGCTTCTGTGTCTTGGCCAGCCTCTAGGATACCTCGACGTATGCCCCTAGTCCGTGAGAAATATTCAAACAACATATCTCCATTCTCAGTCCTTATTGCGCGTTGCAATGAAAAAAGTTCTTCGGTAAATCGTCCCAATATTTCAAGGGTTGCATCCTTGTTTGAGAGGAAAACATCCCTCCACATAGTAGGATCACTAGACGCAATTCGAGTGAAATCCCTAAATCCAGCAGCAGAATAGTTTATTACCTCTTTATCTGTTACTCTACTCAAGTCATCAGCGACACCAACCATTGTGTAAGCAATTAAGTGTGGAGCATGGCTTGTAACCGCTAATACTAAATCGTGATGATCAGCATCCATATGATCGACCAATGCCCCCATACCAGTCCACAGGCTTGTTAGCTGCTCTACTGCCGATGGCGCACTGGAAGATGTTGGAACTAAAATACACCATCGGTTATCAAACAAAGTTGAAAAACCACTCTCAGGCCCCGAATGCTCTGTACCAGCAAGAGGATGAGCCGGTACGAAATGCACGTTAGCCGGAACCAAAGGTTCGACCGCGTCTATAACTGCCTTTTTTACCGAGCCAACATCAGAGAGAGTTGAGCCTGCTTTTAAAAAAGGTGCAATTTGCGCAACGACCTCACTCATAACGCCAACGGGAATACATAGCACTACTAAGTCTGCATTGTTTACCGTTTCTTCAAGATTATCAGAGACATGATCACAAAGGCCAATCCTCTTTGCTGTCTCCCTCGTTTTTTTTGATTTAGCATATCCTACAACTGCATTTGCAAGATTTCCTCTTCTAATGGACCAAAACATCGACGAAGCGATCAAACCAAGCCCGATAAGAGCCACACGATTATAAACTACAGTCATTTTATACTCTCCAAAAAACTTCTAACTGAGCTATGGATGCGCTTACAGGCAGCTTCATCTCCGATGGTAATTCTCAAACAATTAGGTAAATTGTAGTTGGTTACCTGTCGAACAAGTAGCCCATCTGCATAAAGAAATTTATAACATGCTGCCGCTGCTGCTGCTCCTTCGAACCGCGCCAGTATAAAATTAGCATCTGATTTATCAGACTCTACACCGAGGTTTGACAATGCGTTTGATAACCATTCACGCAATCGAGAGTTTTCGTTTCTACATTTGTCCACATAATCTAAGTCACTTAAAGCAGAATTTGCTGCAGCAAGTGCGATTGTTGATAAATTAAATGGGCCACGGATGCGATTAAGAATATCAATGACATGCTTTGAACCATACCCCCAACCAATTCTCAATCCACCAAGCCCATACATTTTAGAAAATGTTCTGGTCATAAAGACATTTTCTCTATCTTGAACTAAGCTCGCACCTCCATCAAAATTTGAAACATATTCCGCGTAGGCACCGTCTAGCACTAGTAAACAGTTTTCTGGTATACCATCTGCTAATCGCTGAACCTCAGTCGCGTCAATCATTGTGCCGGTGGGATTATTAGGATTAGCTATAAAGATTAATTTAGTTTTATTACTGCAGGCACCTAAAATAGCATCAACATCCGTATGGCGATTATTTTCTTGAACTACAACGGGTTGAGCGCCTGCTGCCAATGCTGATATTCTGTACATGGCAAAGCCGTGCTCCGTATGAATAACTTCATCTCCTGGCCCAGCAAAAGCTTGACACAAAAATGAAATTATTTCATCACTACCAACCCCACAGATAATATTTTCATCACTAAGCCCAAATCGCGCAGCAATTGATTGACGTAACTCTAAATGGTTAGTTGAAGGATAAAGATGTGCCCCAGCAGCATGCCGTGTAATTGCATCTATGGATTTCTTACTTGGACCGTAAGGGTTTTCGTTTGAACTAAGCTTTATAACGTTCTGCTGCGCAGGTCGTGGCGAAGAGCCCGCCTGATATAAAGCGATATCCAAAATTCCTTTTTTTGGTTCAATTTTTAACATAGACTATCTCCAGGTATATAATTACATCGAACCAGACATTTTGACCACTACAAACAAAAATGCCGCAACGGAGAACCGTTACGGCAACACTCCTTGATATCGACCAGATTAGTTCTGAGCGTAATATTCAATAACTAGATTAGGTTCCATAATTACCGGATACGGCACATCAGACAAGCCAGGGGTTCGTACGAACCTCGCGGTCATTTTAGAATGGTCCACTTCCAAATATTCTGGCACATCTCTCTCCGGCAATTGGGTAGCTTCCAAAACTACAGCAATTTGTTTTGACTTATCTCTCACTTCAACAACATCGCCCTCTTTTACCCTGTAAGATGGAATGTTAACACGCTTCCCATTAACTAAAATATGCCCATGATTCACAAACTGGCGAGCTGCAAAAACCGTTGCAACAAATTTTGCCCTGTAGACAACTGCGTCAAGCCTGCGTTCTAAAAGGCCGATTAGGTTCTCACCCGTATCTCCTTTTACTCTTTCTGCATCTCCAAAAACCCTACGGAATTGCTTCTCAGTAAGATCTCCATAATAGCCTTTCAATTTTTGCTTTGCCCTGAGCTGTAGACCAAAATCAGACAACTTCGCCTTTCGGCGTTGTCCATGCTGACCGGGTCCATATTCTCTTCTGTTTACAGGGGACTTAGGACGACCCCAAATATTCTCGCCCATTCTCCTATCAATCTTATGCTTGGCAGCAGTTCTTTTAGTCATCTGCTGATCTCCTTCCTTGGTTAGCGCAATTACGCGGTTTCGAAGGGCGTTGTCCTCTTGCTTTACACACGACAGGATTTCCTTTGCAGGAACCACCAACACCAATAATTCAATGGCGGCTTATACAATGTTTGATTATGGTGTCAACGCGTTAGACATAATTGTTTGGCATTTCAAAAATTAAATTAAGACTATGTCTAAAAATTTGAGATGAAAATTTCATAAAGTTCTATCATTTCAAAAAAAAACAGCATTTTGTAATATTATTACTCTTGCCGCGATGCAGCAAAGTCGCTAAACAATTTCTGGATTCGCAATTAACTGATCAAAATCGTATAGGAAAATAAAGTATGACAAATGTCGTTATAGCATCAGCAGCTCGCACTGCTGTCGGAAGTTTTAGTGGGTCGTTTGGCAATACACCTGCTCACGACCTGGGTACAACTGTGCTAGAAGCTTTGGTCTCTAGAGCTCAGGTAGACAAATCAGAGGTTTCGGAAACGATTATGGGGCAAGTTTTAACTGCGGGTCAGGGTCAAAATCCTGCTCGACAAGCCCACGTCAACGCTGGATTACCTGTGGAGTCGGCCGCTTGGGGCATTAATCAAGTATGTGGTTCGGGCTTAAGAGCTGTAGCACTAGCTGCTCAACATGTTCAACTGGGAGACGCATCCATTGTTTGCGCGGGGGGTCAAGAAAACATGAGCCTGAGTCCCCATGTTGCCCACCTTCGCTCAGGATACAAAATGGGCGATGTTAAGTACATTGATAGTATGATCAAGGATGGTCTCTGGGATGCTTTCAACGGCTATCATATGGGACAAACGGCAGAAAATGTTGCGGAGAAGTGGCAAATCTCGCGGGATATGCAAGATGAGTTCGCTTTATCATCTCAGAATAAGGCAGAAGCCGCACAAATCGCTGGCAAATTTGAAGATGAGATTGTGCCATTCACGGTAAGCACACGTAAAGGTGATATCACAGTAGATAAAGACGAGTATATCAGACATGGTGCTACAATTGAAAATATGCAGAAGCTACGGCCTGCATTCGCTAAGGACGGCAGTGTTACTGCAGCGAATGCTTCTGGTATAAACGATGGTGCAGCCGGTGCGTTAATAATGTCGGCCGAAGAAGCCAATAAGAGAGGTATTGAACCTCTAGCTAGAATTGCTTCCTACGCAACGGCAGGACTAGACCCAAAGATTATGGGAGTAGGGCCAATCTATGCAAGCAGGAAGGCTCTCGAGAAGGCCGGATGGTCAGTTAGTGACCTTGACCTAGTTGAAGCGAATGAAGCTTTTGCCGCTCAGGCGTGTGCCGTAAATAAAGATATGGGATGGGATCCTAGCATAGTTAACGTTAACGGAGGGGCGATAGCTATAGGGCACCCTATCGGAGCATCAGGAGCTCGCATTTTAAATACTTTGCTGTTTGAAATGAAACGTCGGTCAGCAAAAAAGGGGCTGGCAACATTATGTATTGGCGGTGGCATGGGTGTAGCAATGTGCCTAGAGCGAGATTAATGTTTCGAAACTAAATTATTAATAAACCTGACTTAGGAGAAGATTATGTCAAGAATTGCATTGGTCACTGGCGGCTCAAGAGGTATAGGCGCTTCCATATCAAAAAAGTTAAAGCAAGATGGTTTCACTGTTGCGGCTACTTACGCTGGAAATGACGAAGCAGCATCTTCTTTTACTGCTGAGACTGGTATCAAAACTTATAAATGGGATGTAGCTAGCTACGAAGAAAGCAAGTCTGGAATTGAAAAAGTGGAAGCGGAACTAGGTGCAATAGATGTGGTTGTAGCTAACGCCGGAATTTTACGTGATGCTCCTTTTCACAGAATGACCCCGGACCAGTGGAACGAGGTGATTGCAACAAACTTAACTGGAGTGTTCAATACTGTCCATCCAGTATGGCCAGGCATGAGAGAAAGAAAGTTTGGAAGAGTAATCGTTATATCCTCTATCAATGGCCAAAAGGGTCAGTTTGGTCAGGTAAATTATGCAGCAACAAAGGCTGGTGATTTAGGAATTGTTAAATCCCTCGCGCAGGAAGGAGCAAGAAATGGCATCACAGCCAATGCCGTCTGCCCTGGTTACATTGCAACAGAAATGGTAGCTTCTATGCCAGAAAAAGCTTTAGAGGCAGTCATTGGACAAATACCAGCTGGACGTTTGGGCGAACCCGATGAAATAGCGAGATGCGTTGCATTTTTGGCCTCAGACGATGCAGGTTTCATAAATGGGTCTACAATCTCAGCAAATGGCGCTCAATTTTTTGTTTAGATGAGATGATTTGAGCTTAGGGCATTCTCCAACCGCAAGCGTATCCATTTGTTTAAAGTTCACTGGCAAACATGCAATTTGCATAGTTAGCCCATTGGTCTGTTAAAATAATAAATATTGAACTGCGATAAGATGTTGTTCTATCACTCTTCCAGAAGTCAGGATATTTATTAGGACACTGGAAACTCAATTGAAATTGCAGCCCATATATATTTTGTGCACTATTTTGGTATCAACTACCGCAACTTACACCAATGCGGCTGAGCGGGGACCAGTTACTAACCTGTTAATTCCAAGGTATGTCTCACTTAAAGCTAGTGAAGCCAATGCTCGCAGGGGTCCTTCCCTTTCGCACAGAATTGATTGGGTATTTAAAAAAAAGGGAATGCCATTAGAAATATATGGTGAATACGATAATTGGAGAAGAGTTCGTGACTCCGAAGGTGCAGGTGGTTGGATACATTATTCTTTACTTTCAGGTGTACGCTCAATTATTATTACCGCTTCGATGGCCAATTTATATAGAAAATCTGATCAGGACTCTATGATTATGGCTAGAATTGAACAGAATTATATCGCAGATCTTGGAAAATGCATTAAAGATTGGTGTGAAATTGATGCTGGTAAGTATGACGGATGGATAAGGAAAACAGATATTTGGGGAGTTGCCCCAGACGAAATACGCTAAATGCATTATTAATTACCAAATGATACGAAGGAAGTTAAATGAAGATCGGCAATCGAAGCATTGGCCCCAATGAACCTCCATTAATCATTGCAGAAATTGGCATTAATCACGGCGGTAGTCTAGACGTCGCAAAGAGTATGGTTGATCTAATTGTCCACTCTGGTTGTGAGTGTATAAAGCATCAAACTCATATTATCGAAGATGAAATGACAGAAGAAGCAAAGGCAATTTTTCCTCCTAACGCCAATAAGTCAATTTGGGATGTAATGAAAGAATGCTCCTTAAAACTGGATGAAGAGCAAGAGCTTAAAGAGTACGCAGAAAATTTGGGTTTGATATGGATATCAACACCATTTTCACGAATGGCAGCAGACTTTTTAGATGAAATTGACGTACCCGCTTTCAAGATTGGTTCTGGCGAAGCAGATAATCTTCCGTTGATAAATCACATAGCTCAAAAAGGTAAGCCAATTATTATGTCGACTGGCATGCAGTCTATTAAAAGTTTAAAAAATAGCGTGAACATCTTAGAGAAGTCTGGAGTTGAATATGCTTTACTGGAATGCACTAACCTATATCCATCTCCTCCAGAAATCGTTAGTTTGCAAGGTATACAGGAGCTAAAGGAAGCTTTCCCAAAAGCACTGGTTGGATTTTCAGATCACTCAATTGGCCCACATATAGCTTTAGCTTCAGTAGCTCTTGGCGCTTGCATAATTGAGAGACATTTCACTGACACGCGATATAGGAGCGGACCTGACATTACTTGTTCTATGGATCCCGCAGAATTACGACTTCTAGTCGACAGATCCATTGAAATACACAAAGCACTGATGAATCCAAAACAGCGTACCGAACCAGAGGAAGGCGTCTATAAGTTTGCACGGGCGTCCGTTGTAGCAGACAGAGATATGGCGGCCGGTCATATCATAACAGAAAAAGATATATGGGTTCGAAGGCCAGGGTCCGGGGAGATACCAGGGTATAAATATAATGATATAATTGGTAAAAAACTTAGACTTGATGTCAAAAAAAATCACCAATTCAAGTGGTCTAATTTTCATTAGCAACTATTGATAACACTGGCTATACGATAGAGCATGCAATTCAGATCTACTTGGAAAGCTCGATATGACTAAAAAACTGCTTTTTGTTACAGGTACGCGCGCAGACTTCGGCAAAGTCGAACCTTTGGCAATTAAAGCAAGAGATGCAGGATATTCAGTGAGTTTCTGGGTCACCGGAATGCATATGTTAGAAAAATATGGACTGACTAAATTAGAGGTGGAGCGTGTCGCAGGCGTAGAGATTTTTGAATTTAAAAACCAAAAAGAAGATGACGAATTGGATAAGATCCATGCAAATACAGTCTTCGGGTTCTCACAATTTATAGGTCATCAAAAGCCAGACATGGTATTTATTCATGGCGACAGAATAGAAGCACTATCATGTTCATTAGTCTGCGCGACAAACGGTTTGCCATCAGTTCACATTGAAGGTGGTGAAATTTCAGGAACCATCGATGAAATATTTAGACACTGTAATACCAAATTAGCCCACTGTCACTTTGTTAGCTCTGAATTAGCACGAAACCGGATTTTAAGGATGGGTGAAGAAGATAAACGGATTTATGTTATAGGCTCTCCAGAACTCGATTTCCACGCGAAAGATTCTGGCGTAACCATTAAGGAAGTTAAAAGCCGGTATGATATAAATTTTGATGATTATGGCATTTGCACCTATCATCCCGTTACCTCTGAAGCGAGTGACATGGGAAACCAAGCTTCAGCTCTATTTGAAGCATTGAAGTATTCTAGACGGAAGTTTGTTACAATACTACCTAATAATGACCCTGGCTTTAAAGAAATTTGGCGGGTCATCGAAGGACTTCCTAAAAATCAGTTTAGAGTAATACCATCAATGCGCTTTTCATATTTTTCTGAATTGATGAAAAACTCATCTGCAATTGTAGGGAATTCATCAGCAGGAGTGAGAGAAGCCCCTTTTCTTGGTCTGCCATCGCTTGACATAGGATCAAGACAAAGAGCTCGAAGTGCTGCTGACTCAGTAACTAACTGCCAACCAAACGATAAGGAAAAAATTTTACACTTCCTAGAAAATTCATGGGGAAAGTCCTACCCTAGAGATGAAAGTTTTGGTGCCGGTAAAACGGCTGAGAAATTTTTAAAAATACTCAATTCCCCGGCGTTTTGGGAAAATGATATCCAAAAAATATTTAATGAGTGAACTTGTGAGGAAATTAACATTAATCTTTTGGCAAATATTTTACTATCTAATTCAAATTGCTCTTCGCATCTCAGCAGTTAAAATACTGAAAATGCGTCTCAAAGCTCAAAAGGAGCACCCCACGCGTTGGAAAGAAAGGCTTGGGGAAACAAATCAGGTTAGACCAACAGGTGAGTTAATTTGGCTTCATGCTGTAGGACTAGGAGAGGTTATGGCCCTTAGAGGGCTAATTAATATTATTCTACAAACCAAACCTGATGTTAATTTTCTAGTTACATCAAGTACAATACAATCTGCTGAGCTTTTTTCCCAAAATTTACCCGCGAATACAACACATCAATTCATACCACTTGATGTGCACAAATTCAGACGGAGTTTCCTATCACGATGGACACCCAATTTAGTGATTTGGTCGGAACAAGAAATTTGGCCTGGTTTTGTGAACGATTGTGCTAGGCTTAAAATTTCACAAGTCTGGATAAACGCTAGGATGGCAGATAGGGCATATAATTCTCGGAAATGGCTCAAGCCTTTTTTTGGGGATCTTTATGCCAAATTTGAACTCATATCAGCACAGGACGAAAAAACTGCACAAAATATTACAAAACTAATTAAACCTCATCCAAAGCAACACATAAGAATTGATGGTTCATTAAAGCCAGCCGCTCCAAAACTTAAACCTAAACAAGGCATTCCACCACAAATTATATCTGTGACTGAAGGTAGGAGAATTCTTACTCTGGTATCGTCACATCAGGAAGACGAAAAGTTTGTGATACACGCGTTACAAAAAATTTCAAAAAAATTACGACCAATTTTAGTGATAATCCCAAGGCATATTGAGCGTGCAGAGAAAATACGGGATCAATGCATTAAAGCAGATTTGAAGTGTACAATTCTATCAGAGCTTCGGGAAAATTCTCCCAGTTCTGATGTTTATATTGCAAACCAAATAGGCGCCCCAGCCATTTGGTTACCTTTCACACATTTGGCCCTGATTGGTGGGACCTATTGCGATATAAATGGACATAATCCATGGGAGCCCATCCAGTTTGGAGCAGCGGTACTTCATGGCTCAAAGACCGCTAACTTTTCAGAAGACTTTAAAGAGCTTTTAATTTCTGGTAGTTCAACCGAGGTAGTAGAAAGAGATCACCTTGTAAGACTAATCACACAAACAACTTTTGACAAACAAATACAAAATGCCGGATCATTGCTTCAAAAGAAGTTAAAGGCTGTAAAGGACTTGTCAAATGATATTTTATTACTGTTAAAGTAAGATCTAATAAAATTTGACTGGAAAATATTTGGGCAAAACAGACTTGTCAGGCAAACAAAACTATTCTCATATTAAAGGAAAAAAGAGATCACATTTTTTAGATCTTAGCATCTATATCTTTATTAGATTTCTTTTATGTATTTTATCAATTTTACCTTATAAGATGAAAATTGCTTCAGGTGGCTTAATTTATCAGAAAATTATTTCACCATTATCGGGTAATCGTAGACGTATACTGCATAATCTTAAACTTATATTTCCTGACCTCGAAGAAAGAAAGCGAGAAGAACTGTGTAGCCAAGTGCCTAATAATATTGGGCGCACGTTTTTTGAATTGCTAGCGCCAAATGCCTTTGCCAAAATGGCGCAGTCAGCCAAAGTATCCGGCCCCGGTTTTAATATACTTAAGCATGCCCAGGAACAAAAGAAACCAGTGATTCTGGTTTCTGGCCATTTGGCGAACTATGACGTCGTGCGTGTAGTACTTAATGCAAATCAAGTTTCGGTTGGTGCTCTCTACAAACCGATGAATAACCCGTACTTCAATTCTTTTTATGAAAGATGTATCAAAGAAATCGCCAAACCGCTATTTCCAAGAGGTCGCTCCGGCATTGGAAATATGATGAGGTATCTCAGCGATGGAAACGTGGTCGCTCTTTTAGTTGACCAATACATGAGCCACGGAGAACCTTTAAAGTTTTTTGGTCATACAGCATACACAGCAACTTCTGCTGCAAAATTAGCACTGAAACACGATGCATTACTTATTACCTTTTACGTAGTAAGGAAAGATGACGGAGTGAATTTTGATTTAGTGTTCGAGAGTCCAGTGAAGCCCTCTACACCGAGTGAGATGACTCAAATATTAAATGATAGATTAGAAAAACAGATAAGAAAAAATATGGGACAATGGCTATGGACACATAGAAGATGGAAATCACCCAGCACTTTATAAAATAAAAATTAATTCTTTGAATGCTTTTTGTAAATTTGAGCGACACGATCAAAATCTTCTCGATTATCTATATCTAAACTATTCTCCTTTGGCATTTCTACGACACCGATATTGTTTGAAGTAAATCCATTATTTTCTTCAAACCACCCGCCATTAAAAACATAAACTGCACCATTTGGCCTGAAAATCTCTGGCAGGTCTTGTCTATTCATAAATGTGAAATCTGGTTCTGCAACAGGTACAAATTTATTACCTCGAACGAACCCAGATTTAAGCACTGCTCTATCCTGAGCAGATACTGTAAATACAAGATCAAAAGTGTTATCCTTAAAAGTCTTAATACATTTTGAAATGTCTTCATCCCGTCGCAAGGGCGATGTTGGCTGGAGTAAAACTATAGTGGACTCGTGCAGTTCGTACCGCCTTATCAACTCTAACATCAACTCGGCCATAGTAGACTGATCTGTTGACAGTTCTGGAGATCGTCGATGTTGCTCAACTGAATAACATTCGAGCTCTTTTTCAAGGTCTTTGTCACTGGAAATTATAACTTTGTTAATGCAACGCAATGCTTGGTCAAGGGTTATCTTATAAAGCTTTTGCGATCCCAAGATGAGAAAATTTTTACCAGGAAGACCCTTAGAACCAGCCCTACATGGGACTATGGCAACACAGTTATGCAACATAACCTCATATTTATTTTAATTTCGCTACCTTAACTTAATGTTCGACAACCTCAAACAAAGAATACGCTAAAAAATTTAATTAATTTGCATAAATTAGCTGCGCATTGCCATTCCATCGGGATCATACGGCGAGGGAGTAATTACTTTTGCTCTCCTTTCCACTCCCACTATATGAACAGTAACAGCTGTACCTTCATTGGCTAAAGCGGGCTCAATGAGAGCCATTGCGAGAGATTTCTTTACAGTATGACCATATGCCCCAGAAGTAACGAAGCCAACCATGTCGCCTGCTTCTGACCAAATGGGTTCATAACCAGATGCATCTGAGTCACCATCCTCAATTTCTAATGTCACTTGAATTTTTCCAGGACCATTTCCATTGCGTTCAGCAACTGCGGCTGCTTTTCCAATAAAGTCTGGCTTATCCCAATCAATCCATCGGTCCATTGCTGTCATACCCGGGGTCCGATCTTGAGTAAATTCAGCAGACCAAATCCCAAAACTCTTCTCAATGCGTGTTGAGAGCATTGCGTTAAAGCCTACTTCACGAATATCGTGATCAGTTCCAGCCTCTAACAATATTCTACGAAGAGCAATATGATCACCCATTTTACAGTTTAGCTCAAAACCCATCTCACCAGTAACACTCATCCTAGCAACACGCGACTGGATCAAACCGACATCAAGTCCTTTACAATCCATAAACCTCATCTTGGACACATCTTCCTCAGCAACTTTTTGTAGAACAAATTGAGAGTTTGGCCCGATTAAGGCGAAACCACAAATATCATCCCCAAGATCTCTGACACTTACTCCGTCTTGCATCTGGTCATTGAACCAACGCATATGCCAAGCTCTTAGATAATAACTACCCATAATCCAAAAAGTACCATCGCCCCAGTTCAGTAGCGTCAGGTCACCTTTGAGCTTTCCGGATGACGAAAGCATTACTGCGAGACGAGCTCTACCGGGTTTCGGCAACTTGGTTGCAAATATCTTATCTAGCCAAGCTTCTGCATTTTCACCCTTTACTTCGAAACGCGAAAAGCCCGTAATATCTAATAACGCCACGCCTTCTCGAATTGACTTGCATTCTTGGGCAACAATCTCATGGGTGTTAGAGCGCTTTAACGTTAATTTTTCTTCAAATTTATCAGATGGGGCAAAATATAGTGGCACCTCTAAATCCCATGAAACACCCCAACGACATCCAGCCTGGGTCATCGCATCATGGGCCGGTGCCATCTTCATCGGACGTCCTGCTGGAAGCTGCTCATTCGGATAGGACATAACAAAACGCCTCGAATAAAACTGCCCGGTTGTTTCACGAATATATCTTTTATTTTCCGCGTATTGCCCGTAACGCGCTACGTCCATCGACCATGCATCAGTCTCTGGTTCTCCCTCAATCATCCATTCAGCTAGGGTTTTTCCTACACCGCCCCCTTGCAAAAAACCAGCCATGACGGCACATGCGGACCAATATCCTCTCTTACCGGGGACTGGACCTACCAGTGGGTTACCATCGGGAGAAAAAGTGAAAGCCCCATTAACCCAGGTTTTTATTCCTACATTCTCAATAGCTGGATAACGTTGGAAACCAAGCATTAGTTCATTCTCAATTCTATGTAATTGTTCCTGAAATAATTCTTCCCCGTAATCCCATGGCGCACCATCCATTGCCCAGTGCTCGTGATCAATTTCATAAATCCCGACCAAAACACCATTTTGATCTTGACGCATGTAAGTAAATCCCTCGAGATCAACTGTCATGGGCATCTCAAAATCACTGCTTGCAACTTCCGGAATGCTATCCGTTATTAAATAATGATGTTTTAACGGGCTAACTGGAAGCTCTATGCCAGCCATACGTCCCACCTGCTTTGCCCAAAGGCCTGCAGCATTTACAACATGTTCACACTTAATATTACCTTTGTCAGTCTTAACGATCCAGCCATCTGTTAATTGTTCAAGACTATCAACTTTTACTTCTTCATAATACTCAGCACCCTTTTTTCTCGCAGCAGTAGCATACGCCTGCACGGTGCCAGTAGTGTCGATGTAGCCTTCTCTATCTGCCCACATTGCACCCAAAACTCCATCTACCGACATTATTGGACAGCGTTTTTGAGCTTCCTCTGGACTAAGGAGTTCACAGTCACTGATTCCTATAGATTGAAAAATACGA
Organism: Candidatus Salinivivens marinus; assembly: GCF_965655845.1. Classification (NCBI taxonomy): domain Bacteria; kingdom Pseudomonadati; phylum Pseudomonadota; class Alphaproteobacteria; order Rhodobacterales; family Paracoccaceae; genus Candidatus Salinivivens; species Candidatus Salinivivens marinus. The sequence continues at coordinate 46,823 of NZ_CBFHHX010000011.1, read as the reverse complement.
TAATTTGATTGTAGCCACTCCCACCTTTCCGGGGTCCCGGCGAGGGTCAATCCCCCAGTCATATGAAAACCAATGTTCTGACCTGACTCTTTTTCAATCTTAGGTAAAAGGTCAATTGTATAGGCCTGCAAAGCCGCCATGTTTGGATCGGCGTTTAATGTATGAACTCCACCGGCTGCATGCCAACTAGAACCGGAGGCAAGCCTGCGCCGCTCCAGCATCACGACATCTTTCCACCCCATTTTTGCAAGATGGTATAAAACGGATGAACCAACTACTCCACCGCCTATAACAACAACTCGATATTGTGATTTCATTTCGAATACTCCCAAATCCTTACATGATCTTATTCTTAAATAAATTAGCTCTTCAAGACTGTTCTGGAGACGTCAAAATATAAACTATTTTGGCCAAAATTTCCACGAAATTAGGATAAAAAATTAGCTGATTAAAATGAAAATTATAATTATCTATAGATATTCAAAATTAAAAAGCGAGCAAAACTCTATGTCACATTGTTCAAAGCATCCAAAAAAGCAGCTCCGAAACGGTCTGTCTTTTTAGGTCCAATTATCTTAGCCATCTCGTCCAAACTTTTGGGTTTAAGTTTTGCAATTTTAGAAAGCAAAGATGCTGAACAACTAAGCGGTTTTTCTACTCCCAGAGGTCCCCGAGACAACTTGAATTGAACGGCTAAAAGCAAATCATACATCTCCCCCTCCTTAGCACCAGCAAGTTTTTGCCGTCGGGGGTGCATGTGATCAACTTCTCCATTGATGACTGCAAGAAAAATAGTTCCAAATTTCTCTAATTTTTTTGTGCCCACACCATTAATCTGAGACATCTCATCAAGATTCAAGGGGCGTCTTTGAGACATATCGATTAGGGTCTTATCAGTAAAGATAATGTAGGCTGGCACTCCAGCATTTTCAGCTAAAGCGCGCCGCTTTGCTTTAAGAGCGCTAAGCACTGGAGCATCATCATCGCTTATTAGTGTTTTTACAGAGTAGTCTCTTTTAGCTGACTTAATTATATCCGCTCGTAACGTTATACTTAGCTCACCCCGCAAAATTGGGAGCGCTTTTTCAGTCATTCTCAAACCTCCATACCTTTCAACATCCGGACGAATGAGATCATGACCCATCATTTGCCTGAAGATTGCTTTCCATTTTACTCGGTTTAACTCTTTGCCAACCCCAAATGTCGGTAATTTATCGTGGCCGTGATTACTGACTTTCTCAGTGAAATTACCTTGCAAAATATCGATTAAATGTCCCACACCAAAATATTGATCAGTGCGCAAAATAGCGGATAACGCTTTACGCACAGACTCCGTACCATCAAATGTTTCAGGTGGCCTCTCACACAAGTCACAATTTCCACATTTTATGTTCGTCTCTCCAAAATAATGAAGAAGATTAAGGCGACGACACTCTAAAGCTTCAGCCAAACCTAAGAGGACATTAAAACGCCCATGATCAGCAGACTTCCTGTTAGATGGAGCAAGACCTTCATCTATCTGATTTCTACGAAATCGGATATCATCTGCACCATAAAGAGTTAGTGTTTCAGCGTAGCCACCATCTCTCCCAGCTCGTCCAATCTCCTGATAATAGCTTTCAATTGATTTAGGTAAATCTGCATGCACCACCCATCTTATATCAGGCTTATCGACGCCCATACCAAATGCGACAGTAGCGACAACAACCAGACCATCTTCAAGAACAAAGCGGCTTTCGACAACCTTGCGCCGATCTGCATCCATACCGCCATGATAGTAACATGAGTTATGTCCAGCTTCTTGCAATGCTTGGGCTAAACTTTCCGTTTTAGCCCTTGTTCCACAGTAAATAATACCCGATTGACCTTTGCGCTTGTCCACAAAATTCATAATTTGTATTCTAGGATTATCTTTGGGAACAAAACTCAGATAAATATTTGGCCGGTCAAACCCATGCAAAAATACTTTTGGATCAGCACCACCAAAAAGTCGCTCAATTATTTCCTGTTGCGTCTCGTTATCTGCAGTTGCAGTAAATGCACACAAAGGGACACCAAGGCTATGCCTTAATTTCCCAATCATAAGATAATCTGGCCTAAAATCGTGCCCCCATTGACTAACACAGTGCGCCTCATCTACTGCTAAACATCTTACGTTAGATTTCCTCAAAATGTTTTGTATTTTGCTTGAAGCCAATCGCTCAGGAGCAACGTAAAGGAGCCTTAGATCGCCGGAAGTAATCTGTGAAAAAACAGTGTCTATCTCACTTGGAGTATTTCCTGAAGTTATAGCTCCTGCCGCTACACCAGCCGCTTTCAAACCACGGACTTGATCGCGCATTAGGGCAATCAGGGGCGAAATAACAACCGTAAGGCCGTCATTTAATAGAGCAGGCAACTGAAAACATAACGATTTTCCACCCCCTGTTGGCATTATTGCAAGAACGTTCTCACCACTGGCAACTGCATCAATTATTTGACGCTGACCGGGTCGAAATTCGCAGAAGCCAAAAACGTCTTTTAATAGGGTTTTGGCACTCACCACAACATAACCTTAAGCCTTTTCCACAGTGGGATGTGTCCCACAGAGTGACCCTTTATACAAGTCATTTTCAAGACTATTTTAATTATAAAAATTGGGTTGATTTTTTTTAAACTGTGGTGCCCGGGGGCGGATTTGAACCACCGACACGAGGATTTTCAGTCCACTGCTCTACCCCTGAGCTACCCGGGCACATACGACAAAATGTCGTAGGTGCGAAGTATGTATGGTAAAGCAAAGAAGTTGTCCAGTGGCGTAATTTAATTTTGCAAAAATTCTCACAAGTAAAAGTTATAAAATTCCTGAGGAAACTTTGTGAGTGAGCAAATCGACAAACCGCTGTCTTTCCGAAACTGGCGAATTTACTGATAGTTCATTGAAAACTTTTTTTGTCAAAAAATATCCTGTTAATTTTAAGCCATCTATAATGCTGCCCGAATTTTCAGACCCTTTTAAAATAATGGGTGGAAGGTGTAATAATTTTGGAGCCCACACTCCAGCTGCTTGTTCGCTAATGGCTCTCCCAGTCCTCGGCGATACATACCGCAGGTTGTTAGTACATCCAGAAACAGCACATTTTGACAAATCAAGCCCATAACCAAGTACACTCAACAATTCTAGTTCCCAATGAAGATACGCCAGAGGCCAGACCTTTGGCTGACTAAGAAGGTCTAACAAATCCTCTGTTGTTCTATAAAAATTATCGTACGCATGTCTCTCGGGTAAAACTCTGGATAAAATTGTACTTACAGTAGTTAAGCCCGCTGTCAGAATTCTATCATTCATAGCATTAACAGTACGAGCCCTAACTAATTCAACTTTAAAAGACCCAAGGTGATCTTGTAAGCGTGCACTCCAAGTTAGATCGAGCTGAGCTCCCACCTGAAGTATTGGTGAGAACTTTCGTGATGCTCCACCCTTCACAACACCCAAATACCGTCCATAACCTGGGCAGAAGGTATCTATGATTAATGATGTTTCACCATGCTTTCGTGTAGCTAATAATATCCCTACTGAGCGCCATTCCATTTCATAAAAATAGAATAATCCCTAAAATTCGTCTAGGTAATTTTGCCCGTTGGAACTTTCTACTTCAATTATCCATAAATCTGGATCATTGGCTTTTTGCTTTTCTAAAAAAAAATCTATTTCCTCTTCTAGGCCCACCAAAATTTTTACCCATACGTTTCTATTATTTTGAAGGTCGAAGGTCTTTTGGTGAAGTTCCGCAAATCCATCCATCTTGCTTATTTTTACTAAAATAGCCCCTGAATGGTCATCTCCATGAGCCATTACATATGCGGAAATAGTTTGAAGTTCTAACCTTTTTAGGTAAGCCTGTACCCAAATTTTACTTCTCAGACGTGCCATTAATTTCCATCATTAAAATCAAGCCCCATTTCAGAATATCTTTCTGCTTCGTTTAGCCACTTTTCACGAACTTTAATTTGACAGAATAAATGCACTCTACACCCTAAAAAGCTTTCAAGCTCTTCGCGCGCCGCCATAGAAATAGCCTTGATCGTTTCACCGCGACCACCCAAAATAATGCCTTTGTGACCACCGCGGGAAACATAAATTATCTGATCAACCCTTACACTTCCATCCTTTCTATTACTCCAAGTTTCTGTTTCCACAGTTAGCTGATAAGGAAGCTCTTGATGTAGTCTAAGAATGAGTTTTTCGCGCGTAATCTCTGCTGCAATCATTTTCAATGGTAGATCGGCGATTTGATCCTCAGGATAAAGCCATGGACCATCTGGCATTTTATCTGCTAACCACAGTTTTAGATCTTTTGTTCCAAATCCCCTGTCAGCAGAAATTAAAAATGTTTTTGAAAAACTGAAAAGCTCATTCAACTGCTTGGTTAAAGACAAAAGCACTGGCGACTTAACTATATCAATTTTATTAATAGCAAGTACAACCGACCGGTTCTTACTAGAATTAGAAAGATCTCTAAGAATCCTTTCCACGCCCTCAGTTAGACCTCTATGAGCCTCGATAAGCAAAACAATCACATCAGCATCTGCCGCCCCATCCCAAGCAGCGGCTACCATAGCCCTATCCAGTCGACGTCTCGGTTTAAACAAACCGGGAGTGTCAACAAATACTATCTGAGCGCTATCCACGATTACAATCCCTCTAATTTTAGTACGGGTCGTTTGAACTTTATGAGTAACGATGGAAACTTTAGAGCCCACAAAATGATTCAAAAGCGTAGACTTTCCAGCATTTGGTTCTCCGATGAGGGCCACAAAGCCTGCTTTCTTCATTCTTGATCCTTTAAAGTTTCCATAAGCATTCTAGCTGCGGCTTGCTCAGCGTCTCGCTTATTGCCAGCCTCCGCAATGGTTTTTTCCCCAGTTTGCAGTTTCACTTGTATTTTAAAAATAGGCGAATGATCAGGCCCAGAACGATTAATAAGCGTATAAACTGGTGGTTCAAGTTGTCGAGCTTGAGCCCATTCTTGCAGCCTCGTTTTGGAGTCCCTTGCATCTAACTCAACATTAGAAATTCTTCTCTCCCATAATCTCAAAACTACATCTTTTGCAGCTTGAAACCCCCCATCTAAATAAATTGCAGCCAATACAGCTTCCATTGCGTCTCCGAGAACAGCATTTTTACGTCGCCCACCCGTAATCATCTCAGAACGGCCCAATTTCAAAACCAATCCAATATCTATTTCTTGCGCCACACCAGAGCAGGCTTCTTTTCTAACAAGGGCATTAAAACGGGGAGCCAGCTTCCCTTCAGACGCCTTTGGATCCTGTTTGGCTATAGCTTCTGCTACGGTTAGACCCAGAACTCTATCACCAATAAACTCCAACCGTTGATTGTCAGATCTATTTGTTGAAGAAAAAGAAGGATGAGTAAGTGCCTCCAAGAGATACTTCGGATCTTTGAATGTATATCCTAAGCGCTTCTCAAATTTTTCAATATCAATGGATTTTTTCACTCAATACCCTCGAAAAAACGATCACCCCTCCATGTCCAGAAGGCAAACATAGATCTACCAGCGGAAGAAAGAAGTACTCTGTCTGCTCTGCCAACAAGGTTTTCAAAAGGTACAAACCCTACACCACCTCTTGATTGCGATATACGGCTATCACTTGAATTGTCCCTATTATCTCCCAAAAAGAAATAATGCCCTACTGGCACATGATAAACAGGGGTATCATCTACTGTTTGACGCATAAAATTCAAAATAGAGTGCGAAACTCCATTTGGTAAAGTTTCAACAAATTTTTCCTTCTCACAAATGCCATTTTGCTCAACGACCTCATTTGCACAGCGAGGCATATTTCTAAATGGTCCTTGTGGCGCCTTTACTTCGTCAAACGTACCATCGGGTATAACTTCTACCGGAGTTCCATTTATAAATACTAATCCATTTTTTATTTGTACTTTTTCACCAGGCAGAGCTATCAATCTTTTAATATAGTCTTGACCATTTGAAGGGTGACGAAACACAACTACATCGCCACGCTTTGGCTCGGCTCCCAATATTCTCTTATTACCCCCACGCAGAAAACCACATATGTCTTCTGCTTCGATATTTAGTCCAATAGCCGCTATTCTTACAGTAGGGCACGATGCATATGAATAACCATAGGACATTTTATTGACGAACAAAAAATCACCAATTAAAAGAGTGTCTTTCATTGAGCCAGATGGGATCCAAAATGGTTGGAAAAATAAGGTCCTGAAAATACCAGCCAAAATAAGAGCAAATATTATTGTTTTTATGGTTTCGAGAAAACCTTCTTTTTTTTTTGGTTTAGCCATCCCAAGTGCTCCCTAAACTAATACTCTCTAATGCTATCTTGGTGAGATCGTGTCAAGCCAAAGGCTGTGCATCGATAATTACTATAGCATGTGCCCAAGGATGATCATCAGTAAGTGAAACGTGAAGAGTTGCTAAGTGTCCTTCAGGTGTCAAATCTTCCAAGCGCTTCTTTGCCCAGCCAGTAAGTGTCATCACCGGTTGCCCTGTCTCGATGTTACTTACTGCCATATCTTTCCATGAAATACCCATACGGAGACCTGTGCCAAGTGCTTTTGAACAAGCCTCCTTGGCTGCCCAACGTTTTGCTAGCGTACCAGCTTCATCTTTTCGTCGCATTGCTTTGGCTTGTTCGTTTTTTGTAAAAACTCTGTTCCTAAATCTATCACCGTGACGAATAAGAACCTTATTAATCCTGTCTATGTTGGCTAAGTCTGTTCCTGTACCGATAATCAACTGGCGCGAGCCTCTCCGATGAGTTTTTTCATTTTTTTAATTGAATTTCCAAGACCATTAAATACGGCGTCACTAATTAAAAAATGTCCAATATTTAATTCTTTTAATTCTTGAAATGCTGCAATCCTGGAAACAGTGTCATAAGTCAGGCCATGACCTGCGTGCACCTCAAGACCTATGTAGTTTGCATATCCACACATATTCTTTAAATTTTCAAATTCGGTTTCACATTTTGACTGATTTTGTTCATAATAATAATCACAATAAGCACCCGTATGAAGCTCAACTACAGCCGCGCCAACCCTCTTCGCTGCTTCAACTTGAGCAGGCACTGCGGCAATGAATAAAGAAACTCTGCAGCCTGAATCACTTAACGGTTTAATAAATTCTCTCAACTTATTTTCTTCTTTCAAAACGTCTAAACCACCCTCTGTAGTCCGCTCCTCTCTCTTTTCTGGTACGAGGCATACAGCATGGGGTTTATGCTTGAGCGCTATTTTCTGCATTTCTTCCGTAGCGGCCATCTCAAAATTCAACGGGATGTTCAAAGCTGCAATCAATCCATCAATATCCTCATCTCGAATATGGCGCCGGTCCTCTCTAAGATGTGCTGTAATGCCGTCCGCTCCCTCATTTTGGGCTAGAATAGCTGCCTCTACAGGATCAGGATACATACTACCCCTAGCATTTCGAATAGTGGCAACGTGATCAATATTTACACCCAGTCTCACATGACGTTCTGGTAACATACAAATCTCCAAGTAAGTTTATATTTATTTACGAAACTTAGTACTTTTCTCTTTAATTTCTCTCAGTTTTTCTCGAAGGCGACCTTTGCGTCTGTTCTGATAAGCACGAATTAATGGCAAGCTGATCATCCAGCAAACAGAAGCCGCTATGATCCCTGGGAAAATTCCGCCGATAAGGTATGGAAAGAAAACGTCCTGGTAAAATATTATTAGGTCATTCCATTCAACGGGACCACCAATGATAATAGAATAAAGATTAGATTTTAAGTCAAGGAAAGCACCTAGAAATAAAGACACCAAATTTTCACCATCATGACCCAATCCCTCACTTGCCAGTAAGAATTCACCAGTGCGGAGGGATATAATTCCAATAGGAATATATGTAAGAGGATTACCAAAAAATGTGGCAAGCAAGGCAGCCAAAACATTTCCCCTTAAAATAAACGCAATTGTTCCTGCAACTATAAAGTGAAGCCCATAAAATGGTGTAAAAGTTGTAAATACACCAGCCCAAATACCTCTGGCAATTTTCTCTGGGTTATCAGGTAATCGGTGTAGGCGATGCTTTACATACAATGCTGCCCTGGTCCAACCACCTTTTGGCCAAAGTAGGAATTGAACTAATGAGCCCCATGACCTCTTTTCTCTCCGCTTAAAAACCATGATGCACCTCAAATAGTCGACTAGCTGCCATGATTTCCGCTTCTTCTGGTGCGGGCCACCGTGGCGACGGCGTTTTCTGCATCCAACCTTGATAAGATCGCATGTAAGTGCTCAACATCTCGTAAATCCACAGTAAGTATTAATTTAAAGAAGTCCGGCTTGCGATCTAAAAACTCCATATCCGAGATATTCGCACCTAAATCACCAACAATTGTGCAAACTCTTCCCAAAACACCAGCATCATTACTTATAGTCATTTCTAGGGTGATTGGATAAATTGAGGGATGCTTGCCGGCATGCCAATGCAAGTCCAACCACAAATCCATATTATCTTCAAAACTTGCCAATGTGGAACAATCAATTGAGTGAACTGATACGCCCTTTCCACTGGTTGCTATGCCTACTATTCTCTCACCTGGTAAAGGTTGACAGCAAGGTCTTCGATTAAATGATTGTCCCTCCGCGAGACCTATCACTGCAAGCTTTTGATCAATTTCAGGTTCTTTCGCTGTAGAAAAATCTGGAAATATGATGTTTATTACATCCCTCGGCTGCAACTCTGCGCTTCCCAATCTAGCATATAACTCTTGAACATCATTAATTCGAAGTTTCTTGGCTGTATTTTCTAAAGCTTTGTCTGTTGCTCTCTTACCAAAGTGCTCAAATGCTGCCCTCAAAAGTTGTTGCCCCATAATGATATATTTATCACGATCTGCTTCGCGCAGCGCGCGTCTAATTGCTGTCTTCGCCTTGCCAGTCTCTGTCATTTCAAGCCATGTGGCTTGCGGTTCTTGCCCCATTGCCGTAAGAATTTCTATAGATTGGCCATTTCTTAACCTTGTCCAAAGAGGTGCTCGCAACCCATCTATTTTTGCACCAACACAAGAATTTCCAATACGAGTATGAATTGCATATGCGAAATCAATTGGTGTTGCGCCCTTTGGTAGCTTTATGACTTCACCCTTTGGGGAAAAGCAAAAGACCTTATCAGAATACATTTCTAGCTTCACAGCCTCTAAAAATGCTTCATGGTCTTCCTCTGTATTAAACTCCTCAATTAAGCTAGTTATCCATTTCACAGGATCAACGGTAAACGGGTTCTCACTTCTAACACCATCTCTATATGCCCAATGTGCTGCGATACCACTTTCAGCAACATCGTGCATTAGCTGGGTTCGTATTTGGACCTCCACACGGCGAGCGTTTCTACCTGAAACTGTAGTGTGAATAGACCGATATCCGTTAGATTTCGGTTGAGAGATATAATCCTTGAACCGGCCTGGGACTGCGCGCCAACGCTTATGAATTACGCCAAGTACACGGTAGCATTCCTCATCACTACTGCATATTATTCTAAATCCATATATATCTGACAGACGCGAAAAGGAAAGCGCTTTCTCTTGCATTTTGCGCCAAATAGAATATGGCTTTTTTGCTCTACCTTCAATTTTAGCCTGAATTCCGGATGCCTCTAATTCTGAATGCATATCATCAGTTATTCTTTGAACAACATCACCAGTTTCTTTTTGTAAAACTATAAATCGTCTTATTATTGATGCCCGGCCCTCGGAATTAAGTACACGAAAGGCAAGATCTTCAAGATCCTCTCTAATCGACTGCATGCCCATTCGGCCCGCTAGAGGAGCATATATTTCCATAGTCTCACGAGCCTTCTGGAGTTGCTTTTCAGGCTTCATCGATTTTATTGTTCGCATATTGTGCAAACGATCTGCGAGTTTAACTAAAATTACTCTGACATCCTGTGCAATTGCCATGAGCAGTTTACGCACATTTTCTGCCTCTTTAGTCTCGGTAGAGGTCAATTGCATATTTGTTAGTTTTGTAACACCATCCACTAAATCAGCAATTTCTGAAGTGAACTGTTTTGTGATTTCGTCTTTGTTTGAAGACGTATCCTCGATGGTATCATGTAATAAGGCAGTTATAATTGTTGCGTCATCTAACTGCTGATCAACCAGTATCTCAGCTACTGCAACAGGATGAGAAAAATACTTTTCTCCAGACTTTCTAAATTGCCCCTCATGCTTTATTTGCCCATATTTATGGGCGTTTACAATCATCTCAAAATTAGATTTTGGATTGTAATTTTGTATCCGAGTGGCAAGCTCTTCTGCAGTTAACATTTGTCAGACCCTCAGGCCGCAGATTATCCTTTATCTTGAGCAGCCATAAGTGCGCGAAGCAATTTTTCTTCGCTCATATCATCATCCTCAGCGCGGTCACTATCATCACCACCACCCATCAGTACTGCCATTGAGTCATCCTCAGGAAGGTCAACCTCGATTTGAGTTTGATTGCTCTCTATTAACCTCTCACGCAATTCATCAGCGGTTTGTGTTTCATCGGCAATTTCTCTGAGAGATACAACTGGATTTTTATCATTATCACGCTGAACAGTTAGCGATGAACCAGAAGAGATTTCTCTAGCCCGGTGCGCAGCCAACATTACTAACTCAAATCTATTAGGAACCTTATCTACACAATCTTCAACTGTGACCCGTGCCATGATTTTCTCCTAGATATATCCTTGCAGACTCAGGCTTCTAGTAGATCAATCTGAAAATTACAAGAGTTGTTTATAAACATATCAAGTCAGAGATTTCTTCAACACTCAAATCATTACAGAGTTCACTGATGTTTTTATTTAGGACCGGATGTATCCAACACGGTGCAATATCCAACAATGGTACAAGCACAAATGCTCTCTCGTGCATTCTTGGATGCGGTAGTATCAAATTAGAGGGTATTTTATTTAACTGATTTTCGAGATCTAAATCGTGCCAGTATAAATAAGTAGAGAAGCTTGGTTGGATGGATTGGCCAACAGCTAACAAATCCAGGTCTAATGTTCTTCCATCCCACCTTTTGCCACGCGATCTGCCAAATTTTTTTTCAATAAAATGCAGTTGATCCAAAATATTTTGAGCCTTTGCGTCAATACGGACTTTTACAACAGCATTTACAAAATCCGGACCTGAACCAATTGGAAAAGCTGGGTTTTTAAAAAAGCGCGATATTGCTTGCAAGTTAAAATTAGACTTCTCTAACTCTATAATGGCTTTCTTGATCAGTTCCAGAGAAGAAACACCGTCTAAATTTAAATTACTACCAAGTGCAATAAACGCAGAGCCTTCCATATCAAAATCTTTCGCTTTTCATAATGATATAATTTTCTTTCTTTCACTTTATCAATTTAAATATAAATGTTAAATTTTTATGTCTATTTATTTAAAGATAAATTTAATACAAAAATATACACTTTTTGTGCTATTTTACTTCGTGAACATTAGGCTTTACCGATGACAATCATGAAGGTAATGTGACTAAGTAAATCAGTGGTCAGGACAACATGAAAAATCCAGAATTAACTGTCTACATGGCTGCACCCCGAGGGTTTTGTGCAGGGGTTGATCGTGCCATTAAAATAGTAGAAATGGCGTTAGAAAAATGGGGGGAACCCGTTTATGTCCGACATGAGATTGTCCATAATAAATATGTGGTTGATGAGCTGAAATCAAAAGGTGCAATTTTTATAAAAGAAGTAAGAGATGCGCCAGTTGATAGACCAATAATTTTCTCTGCTCATGGAGTACCAAAATCAGTACCCCTTGAAGCAAAAAACCGAAAAATGATTTATGTTGATGCTACATGCCCACTGGTCAGCAAAGTTCATATAGAGGCAGATAGGCATTTTGAAAACGGGCTTCAAATTATTATGATCGGTCATGAGGGACATCCAGAAACTATCGGCACCATGGGGCAATTACCTGAGGGAGGCGTTTTACTCGTCGAGAGCACCAAAGATGTAGAAAATCTAATTGTTCGGGACCCTAGTAAGCTTGCCTATGTTACCCAAACCACCTTATCCATTGATGACACTGCTGAAGTCGTCGAGGCACTAAAAACTCGTTTTCCAAAAATAGTAGGCCCTCATAAAGAGGATATTTGCTATGCAACCAGTAACAGACAAGCTGCAGTAAAAGAAATTGCTCCGGAAGTCGACGCTCTACTCGTAATTGGAGCGCCAAATTCTTCCAATTCTCAACGGCTCGTAGAGGTCGCAAAAAAAGCAGGATGTGAAAACTCTCAAATGGTTCAAAGAGCTGCAGAAATCAACTGGAACTCACTAACGAATATAAAATCAGTAGGTATCACCGCAGGTGCATCGGCACCAGAAATACTGGTAAATGAAGTTGTTGATGCTTTGAAAGAAAGATTTGAAATAAAAACCCATTTGGTAGAAACAGCTACTGAAAGTGTGAATTTCAAAGTACCACGCACTCTACGGGAAGCTTTATGATTTCAAAAATACCTACAGGAGCTCTTATTTTAGGGCTGTCTGGAGTAATTCCCTTTGGGTGGGGTGCCGTAACCTTAGTTTCTGAGGAAGCTTTTAATTTTGGAATAGAAAATTTTGGGGCACGCTTTGTTGGGCCTCTAATACAACTCTCTTACGGTATCATTATCCTCTGTTTCATGTCTGGCGTTCTTTGGGGCTTCGCCACAAAAATGGACAAAAAAAATGCGAGCATGGGCTATATACTATCTGTCATTCCAGCATTATGGGCATTCTTCGCAATGGGCAGAGGGCCAACTAGTGACACAATTAGTTTAATTGTTGGATTCATAGCAGTTTTATTGATCGACAGACATTTCTACCTTTTAAAACTAACACCTCTTTGGTGGATGAAGTTGCGTATTCCACTCACTTTCCTTGTAACATCTTTGTTAAGCATTGGGATAATTATATGACTTCTGACATCAAAACGGTGCACATCTACGAAACACAAAGTTCTGAATATTTAGCAAATATATCAAAAGAACACCCACACAAAACTTTAAAATATTTTGCTGAAAATCTTCCTAAAAAGTCAAACGTTCTGGATTATGGATGCGGACCAGGCCTTGCTGCAGAATATTTAGCAAACCTCGGACATAATGTAACGGCATTTGACGCTTCCCAAAACATGATAGAATTGGTACCTAAACATTCTAAAATCAGGTGTTATCAGGCGACATTTGATACTTTCTCAGAAAATGAAATATTTGATGGTATCTGGGCCAGTTTTTCACTTCTTCATGCAAAAAGGAAAGATTTACCACGTTTACTTGCCTGTATTAGAAGAGCTATTAAACCTTGTGGACTTTTTTCTATAGGATTAAAATTGGGAACTGGTGAAAAGAGAGATATTTTGGGTAGAAGATATACTTACGTCTCCCAAACTGAACTTTACCAACTGCTCAAAAGCAGTGGTTTCAATGTTTTCGATCATATAATGGGAAAAGACATCGGATTAGATGGTGTTAATTCTGATTGGATATTTGCATATGCCAAAGCACAAACTAGTGGCTTATACTGACGGTGCCTGTTCAGGCAATCCCGGACCAGGGGGATGGGGCGTCCTTCTTCAAGCTTTTTCGGATGGCAAAGTTGTTAAGGAACGAGAGCTTTCTAATGGAGAAAAGCTTACAACAAACAATAAAATGGAACTAAGAGCAGCAATCGCTGCCTTGGAAATCTTAGATCGGACAAGCGAAATTACAATCATTACAGATAGCAAATATGTTATGAATGGAATCCAAATTTGGCTCGCAGGCTGGAAAAAAAACAATTGGAAAACTGCTAGTAAAAAGCCAGTTAAAAATGGAGAATTATGGAAACGCCTAGATTTATTATGCGAACAACATGAGGTTATCTGGGAGTGGGTTAAGGGTCATGCGGGGGATATGGGTAACGAGCGCGTTGACAAAATAGCTAGAAGTGCAATGGAACCCTTCAAAAAGGATTAACAGACCTAAATCTAATTTTTTTCGATAGTGAAATCAGCAAAAGCTCCGGCACCCTCATCTGCCGTAAAGCGTATAATTTCTCCGTTGTACTCAACTAACTGGCAATTTAAACCCAGATCACGCTCACCCCAGAACAGAGTTCGACAAAATAACTGATTATCCCACGACCAATTTCCATTAACCGCGCGAAAAGCAGCTTTCCCTGTTATTGACCCATCATTCTGTACTACCAATTTTATCAGTGGCCTAATCAAAGTATGGCCATCGACAATTTCTAAAAAGTCCACTTCATTGGATATTTTATCAAATTTTTCATTCGAGAATGCTTTAACACCAATAAGCAGAAAAAGAAAAAAAAGTATAAATTTCATTAGACTTCTAGAGGTAAACTTGGCATTACATTTACTTTACTTTAGGTTACTTTTCAAAAAATATTCCCAAACCTTGCTAAAGATCCAGAACATCTTTCATACTGTATTCACCCGGTTCCTGTCGGATACCCCACTCGACTGCTTTTAGTGCACCCCTGACAAAAATAGCGCGATCTGTAGCTACATGGCGTAAAGTAATTCTTTCTCCAGCAGCTGCGAATAATACATCATGCTCTCCCACTACATCACCACCTCTAATAGAAACGAAGCCTATATCTCCTTTATTACGAGCCCCAGTTATACCATCTCTTCCACTATCCCGGACGTTTGATAATGATATTTGCCTTCCATCTGCCGCCGCATTCCCTAACATGAGAGCCGTACCGGAGGGAGCATCAACTTTTTTATTATGGTGCGTTTCAATAATTTCTATATCAAAATCATTGTCTAAGTTTGCAGCAACTTTTTTAGTCAATTGAACTAGCAGATTTACACCCAAAGACATATTTCCGGCTCTAATAATCTTTGCTTTTTTACCGGAATTTTCTATCAAAGCTAAATCCTGATCATTAAAGCCAGTGGTACCAATCACATGCACAATCCCACATTCAGCAGCTAGTTTAGAAAATTCAACAGAAGCTTTTGGCGCAGAGAAATCAATAATTGCATCAGCATTTTTAAACACCGAGGCTGGATCATCAGAGACTTCCACCCCAAGAGATTTTAAGCCACTTACCAAACCTAGATCCTTACCAATCCATTCATGACCTTCTCGTTCTAATGCTCCAACAAGCCTAGTTTTTTTACTACTCAGAACTCCTGAAACAATCATTTGCCCCATCCGCCCCGAAACACCAGTTACGACAACTCGAATATTTTCACTCATCGCTTAAATTCCAATCTACTTGGTGGCTTTTTAGCTGCTATTGAACCACTTGGCAAAGGGCAATTTACAGCTTACATAACAACATATGGCAAATAAATTTGATAAAACCACGCTTGGACCAAGTCAAAGACAATTAAGAGTAGGAGAATTAATAAGAAGAGCATTATCTGATCTTCTATTCAAAGGAGCTGTTCACGACCCTGAGCTGAACCGCTTGTCTATCACAGTTGGGGAAGTTACGACTTCTGCTGATCTAAAGATAGCAACTGCCTACGTTTGCCCATTGGGAGGACACGAAGGTGAAAACGCCATAGCGCTTTTAGCTAAAAACAAGTCTGAAATTAGGCGGGCGATTTCTAAGGAACTTACTCTTAAGTATGTCCCTGATATTCGCTTTCGTTTGGATGAAACATATGATCGGATGGATGAAGCTAAGCGGTTATTTAGTTTAGACAAGGTAAAAAAGGATCTGGATATGTAATGCGGTTCTCAGCAATATATCTGTTTTGCGTTCTACTTTCCTCAAATGTATCTGCGCTAGATTGTAGGAAAGATATATTTGAAAATATCAACTTTACTATATGTAAAACATCTCTTTTTGAAGACGACCTGCGTTTATATTTAAACAATAGCGATGGGGTGCCATTCGGCAATTTTAACGCCTTACAAAAGGAGTTAAATGATAAAGGTAAAGAGCTCTTATTTGCTATGAATGCAGGTATGTACCACTCTGATTTAAGCCCTGTTGGACACTACATAGAAAAGCTGAGTAAAAAGAAAAATGTTATCGCGAGACCCGGTCCAGGGAATTTCGGAATGCTACCCAATGGAATATTTTGCATTGGCTCTGATATGTTGAATATATATGAAACCGTAGAGTATTTACAAAATACTCCAGAATGTACTTATGCTACACAGTCCGGACCAATGCTTGTTTGGAATAGCAAATTACATCCCCGTTTTCTAGAAGACAGCCAATCTAAATTTATACGAAATGGTGTGGGAACAAGTGCGGACAAACAATTCGCCTACTTTGTGAAAGCAGAAAATAGGTTAAATTTACACACGTTCGCCCGAATATTTAAAGACAAATTAAAGGTACCTAATGCTCTGTATTTTGATGGGAAAGTTTCCAAATTATACTCAAAGGAGCTAGACCAGCATGACTTCGGTTGGCCAATAGGACCCATAGTTGCGGTAGTGCGCTCGAGAAATTAAACCAAGCGCACCACATAGCGATTAAAATTCAATGCTCAATGACTGGTCTTGCGGAGTCCTGAACAGCGATCACTATCTGACGAGGCTTTAGTTCCTCTGGGACTTCTCTAAAGACATCAATATGAAGCATTCCGTCGGAATGGCTCGCGCCTTTTACTTTCACATAATCGGCCAAATGAAACGTCCTTTCAAAAGCTCGGGTTGCGATCCCCTTATGTAAGAATTTTTTTTCGGTAGTGCTATCATCTTTTTTACCAGAAATGATAAGCGTTTTGTTTTTAACTTCGACATTTAAATCTGCATCGGAAAATCCAGCAACTGCAATAGAAATCCGATATAAATCATCCGCTGTTTTTTCAATATCATAGGGAGGATAAGACGTTGTAGTTGAGTTGGTACTTATAACACGGTTCATCAAATCAGAGACTTGATCAAAGCCAATGCTTGCGCGGTATAATGGTGATAAATCAAAATGTTGCATAATTGTCATCCTTTAAAAGCAATAACTTGGTTAACGCCCAGTAATCTGGCGCGTGCGAATTACGGTCCCTATTCAGGCAACCATGCATCTTAAGTGGGTATTAATTTTTTTGTTTCAAGTGTAAGCATTGAAACGTTTTTTGAGCAATTGATACACTCATACTTTATACCATGTCCTGTAAAGTGGATAATTTTGACGGTTTAGGACCACCTGTCGCCCAATCTAATAATTCAACAGTATGAACGACTGGGATATCCGTGCCGGAACTAATCTGTATCATGCAGCCAATATTGCCAGCCGCAATAATATTAGGACTTTTTTCTTCGATTTTTTTAACCTTTAACTTTTTTAAAGTATTCGAAATATCTGGTTGAAGTAAGTTATAGGTCCCTGCTGAACCGCAGCATATATGAGCATCGGAAGGCTGTGACACCTTAAAACCAGCACGTTCAAGTAATTTTATGGGGCTTTGCTTAATTTGTTGTCCATGTTGTAAAGAGCAAGCGGAGTGGTAAACTACATTTAAATTATTGCTGCTTAATATCGGGTTTAAGTCAAACTCAACCAAAAATTCAGAAATATCCTTCGCTAACGCGGACACTTTCAATGCACTTGCAGCTAGGTCGGTATCTTCGAACATGTGGCCATAATCCTTTACGGTAGTTCCACAGCCACTTGTGTTAATAATAATGGCGTCGAGCCCATTAAATTCAATCTCGTTGTTCCAGGCCTCTATGTTCGCCCTAGCCAACTGAAAGGCTTTATCTGTGTCGCCCATGTGATGGGTTAATGCGCCACAACATCCTTGTCCTTTCACAATAACTACTTCACATCCCATGCGTCTTAAAATACGGATTGTTGCATCATTTATATCCGTATCCAAAACTTTTTGTGCACAACCAGTCATTAACGCTACCCGCTTTTTTATTTCTGGCTTTTGTGACAAAAAAACTTGAGGATCATCATTAAGACTAGGTGGATGGATTTTTTTTGGTGCAAGTGCAAGCATCGCTCTAAGTCTTTTACCCGGCACCAGTGGTGAAATAGGCTTAGCTAGTTTTGCGAGGATTAACGAAAACCTGAATCTTGCTGGAAAAGGTAGAATCAACGCCAGTAGCCATCGCAAGTATCTATCCGCAGCAGGCCTTTTATAATTTTTATTGATATAGCTTCTGGCATGATCAATTAGATGCATATAATGGACGCCCGAAGGACAAGTTGTCATGCAGGACAAGCACGACAAGCATCTATCTATATGTTTAACGGTTTGCAAATCGGGAGTTCTTTCATTCTCCAGCATGTCCTTCATTAGGTATATTCGGCCCCTCGGACTATCCAATTCATCACCCAAAATTTTATATGTTGGACAAGTGGCAGTACAGAAACCACAGTGGACACATGACCTTAAAACTTCGTTAGACCTCTTAAAGTCCGGGTTTCTAAGTTGCTCAGGAGAGAAGTTTGTCTGCATAGCTAAATAACCAAGTACTGGTTTAAGATCTGCTTCGGGTCAAAACTTTTTCTAATTCCTTCCTTTATCCCAGAAATAGTACCATCGTAAGGATGGAACATTGGTATTCTCTCTGATTTTGTTTGCAAGCATGTTCCATGTCCATACCCTGCGGGAACGTGTTCTCTTACATCTTGGTTTGGAGAAGCCAGTCCCCAAATCAAACCTCCACCCCAATCATAAAAATAATCATTAAATTTTGTTTTTTGTACAATTTGAGTACTCTCGGTGGGCTTAACGGATAGCCTCCAAAGATCATCATTATTAGATTTGAGTGATGAAAGCAGTGAGATATTACGCCAGACTTGCATACTTTTATCAGCATCAAGGGTGTTAATTTCTCGGTATTGTTTAAAAATCTCCATTAATCTTTCGACCCGGTATTTTACAGAATTTTCAAAGCCTTCTACCCTAATCATTGTTTCCTTTTGCTTAGGGAAATGAGCTAACCCAGAGACATCAAATGGAGTTGCAGTTGCGTCAATCATGGCATCTAGCGCAAGTTGGTCATTCAGACCATGTATTACAATAGTAGCTTCCGTCTCTGGCTTCGGCAGCACTTTAAAAGAAACTTCTGTGAGTATACCTAAAGTTCCCCAACTGCCGGCAAATAGTTTAACCAAATCATAGCCTGTTACATTTTTCATAACCCGACCGCCATTTTGAATTATATTCCCTAATCCATCAACGAGCCGAATACCCAAAAGAAAATCTCTTGCAGCACCTACTCGCAATCTACTTGAGCCACTGACGTTAGCGGCGAAGACACCTCCAATTGTGCTGCTTCCTTTCTTATTAATAAACCTTGACCAATTATAGGGATCAAATGCTAAACATTGACCCTCGGAATTCAGCGTTTTTTGTATCTCAGAAAGCGGGGTGCCAGCTTTTGCTATCATCGTTAAAGCACCGGGTTCGTAGTCAATAACTCCACTTAGTTTTGAAGTCGAAATAATTTTTGAACCAGACGGAGCCAATACGCGAGTATTTCCACCAGCAACGGATAGTGGTTCCTTTGCCTCGGATAAAATTGCTACAACTTCAATCTCGCTAGAAGGAAAAAACAAAGGCCTGCTCTAACAATTAAATGCCATTCTACGGGCTTCGGTATGATGTAGCGGAAAAACTTTTAAAGGGTTTAACAGCCATTTTGAATCGAAAACATCTTTAATTCGTAATTGAGCATCAATATCGTCGGCCGTAAACTGATAATCCATCAATTCCCGTTTTTCTATTCCCACACCGTGTTCACCTGTTAAACAGCCACCTACTTCAACGCAAAGCCGTAAAATTTCAGCTCCAAATTCTTCGCATTTAGTCAATTCGCCAGGCTTATTTGCATCGTAAAGGATGAGTGGATGCATATTACCGTCGCCTGCATGAAAAACATTAGCAACACTGAGGCCGTAAGTTTTACTCATTTCCCCTATGCATTTTAGGACATAAGGCAATTTATTTACAGGAATTGTACCGTCAAGGCACATATAATCTGCAATTTGACCCATTGCCCCAAAAGCTGACTTTCGCCCAAGCCAAATACGGTTTGCTTGCTCCTCATCTTTTGCTCGTCTCAGGTCAGTTGGATCAAGTGATTTAGCGATAACCATAATTTTATCTATCTGTTCATCAATTTCGTCCAAACTACCTTCCACCTCAACAATAAGTAAGGCCTCACAGTCTGGGTAACCAGCGCAAGAAAAAGTTTCTGTGGCCTCAATACATGGCCTATCCATAAACTCAATTGCTACAGGCAAGATACCCGCTTTAATAATATTTGAAACACATTGACCGGCTATTTCGTTACTATTGAAGCCAATCAGAACAGGTAGAGCACCCTCTGGTTTGTGCAATATTCGTAAAGTTGCCTCTGTCACGACGCCCAATTGACCCTCTGAACCACAAACGACAGACAAAAGATCAAGACCATTAGAATCAAAAGCAGCCCCCCCAATTTCCAAAATCTGACCATCCATAGTTACTAACTTAACTCCAAGTAGATTATTAGACGTCACACCATACTTCAGACAATGAGCGCCTCCAGAATTCATCCCTATGTTTCCAGCTATGGCGCATGCCAGTTGGCTAGACGGATCGGGCGCATAGAAATAACCATTATCCTCAACAGCATTTGTTACCCCTATATTTGTTAGGCCCGATTGTACCCTTATAAATCGGTTACGATAATCTGTCTCCAGGACACTATTCATTTTAGAGACCCCCAAAACTACACTATCAGCAGAAGGCATCGCACCACCCGCCAACGAAGTGCCAGAACCCCTCGGAATAACTGGAATGTTCATTTTGTGGCATAGTTTCAATACTTCAGACACCTGAGCTGTAGTCTCCGGCAAAACAACCAGCATTGGAGGACAACGATAGGCCGTTAGCGCATCGCATTCATAAGCCAAAGTTTCTGCTTTATCCTCTAGTATTGATGATGCGGGCAGAACTTTTTTTAACGCTTCGACGAGTTCAGGTTTTTTTTCAATCCTAGAAGTACTTGCTAAGGGTATATCCATATGAAGCCTTTTTGGTAAAATTTTATAACCAATTTTTTTAAATTGGCAATATCCACCAGCAATAAGAAAGAATTACTTGATCCACTTTCTTAAGATTCAGATTATTTGCATAATTATTCGGTGCAATTCTGAATAAAAAGATTACTTCTTTTAGGGGAAAAAGGCGCAGATAATGGAATCAGAAAACAAAAAACAGACAGAAATACCAACAGCAGAAGGTATTGCATCAGCTGCTCGCAAGGTTTCAAAGAAAGGACATCCGCCCGTACATCTTTGGGATCCACCATTTTGTGGGAATTTAGATATTCGAATAGCCCGAGATGGCACTTGGTATTACCTGGGAACTCCTATTGGGAGATTTGAACTTGTTAAGCTTTTTTCTTCAATCCTAAGAAAAGATGAAGATAAGTACTTTTTGGTAACTCCAGCCGAAAAAGTGGGAATTAAAGTAGACGATGCACCATTTGTAGCAGTCGATTTTTCAGTTGTTGGCAGTGGCAACAATCAAACATTGATTTTTGAAACCCATGTTGGTGATACGGTTAAACTCAATAATGAGAACCCATTGCGTGTGACAATTGACCAAAACAGTGGAGAACCAAAACCGTATATTCACATTAGGTCTGGCCTAGAAGCTCTTATTGACAGAAAAAGCTTTTACAGATTGATCGAAATTTGCTCAATTAAAACTCACGATAAAGAAGAATGGTTTGGTATATGTTCAAATAAGAATTTCTTTCCCATCATTCTCGCTTCTGAATTAAGCTAGGTATTTAATGAGCTTGAGCCCAGTTCTCACCATGGCCTGCATCGACTAGAATAGGAATATCTAATTTAACCGCTGGATACGATGCTTCTTCCATTATTGATTTAGCTACAGAAATTAAAGCCTCTACGTCACCCTGGTCTACCTCAAACAAAAGTTCATCATGAACTTGCAAAAGCATTTTTGCGTTAAGATGTGAAATTGCAGTTGGCATGCGTATCATCGCCCTGCGAATAATATCAGCAGCTGTTCCTTGGATTGGAGCATTTATAGCTGCACGCTTAGCAAAGCCAGCATTTGGACCTTTTGCATTTATTTGAAGCGTATGGATAATTCTTCCAAACAACGTTTCCACATAATTTTTTTCCTTAGCAAACCGAATGGTTTCATCCATATATTCCTTTATGCCCGGAAATCTCTCAAAGTATCTGTCTATAAAGGCTTGGGCATCTGAACGTGGGATTCTTAAATTTCGGGCTAAACCAAATCCAGATATACCATAAATAACTCCAAAATTTATTGCCTTAGCCTGCCTTCTGATTTCGGACGTCATTTCATCAAGAGGCACATTGAACATTTCTGACGCCGTCATCGCATGAATATCTAATCCATCACGAAAAGCTTTTTTCAAACTATCGATAGATGCTACGTGAGCAAGGATCCTCAACTCAATTTGACTGTAATCTAAACTTACAAGAACTTTTCCAGTTTCTGCGATAAAAGCTTCTCGAATACGCCGTCCCTCTTCGGATCGAATGGGTATGTTTTGTAAGTTAGGATCAGCTGACGCTAGTCGCCCTGTATTAGCCCCAGCTATAACATATGATGTATGAACTCGGCCAGATGAAGGATTGATGTGATCTTGTAATGCGTCAGTATAAGTTGACTTCAACTTACTTAATTGTCGCCAGTCTATTACCTTCCTTGGCAAATCATATTCTGTAGCAAGATCTGCCAAAACATCAGCACCCGTAGAATAAGCGCCCGTTTTCCCTTTGGCCCCACCAGCATATCCAAGTTTATCAAATAGGATTTCCCCTAACTGTTTGGGGCTACCAACATTGAACGTTTCTCCTGCAAGGCTATAAATCTCTTCCTCTAAATAAGCCATTTTTTGAGAAAATGAGTTTGACATCCTAACAAGTGTGTCTCTATCAACTTTAATACCCAAAAGCTCCATATCTGACAGAACTCGAACCAAGGGGCGTTCAAGGGTTTCATAAACCTTTGTTACTTTAGACAAGTGAAGCTTAGGTTTGAAGAGCTTCCATAAGCGGATGGTTATGTCAGCATCTTCAGCCGCGTAATTACTAGCTTCATCTATCGGGACAAAGTCAAATGTTATTGCTGATTTACCAGTTCCGATCAATGATTTTATAGAAACTGGTGTGTGACCTAAATATTTTTCAGACAGCGTATCCATACTATGCCGGTGAATGCCGCCATGCAGTGCATAGGACATTAACATTGTATCATCAATCGCCTCAAAGGCTAAACCATATTTTGATAATATTTTTATATCATATTTTATATTTTGGCCAACAATGAGAACCGCTGGATCAGATAAAACTGGCCCTATGAGTTCTGTCGCTACTGCTATAGGAATTTGATTAACACACAGTTTACTTGAACCAAATAAACCATCAGCGGGCTCGCCTTCTTTGTGTCCAACAGGAATGTAACATGCATAACCTGGCTTAATGCAGAGCGATATCCCGACAAGCTCGGCTTTCGTTTCATCCAATCCTGTCGTCTCAGTATCAAAAGCTACATATCCGTGATAGCGAATATCCTCAATCCACTGCTTCAATCTTTCAATAGACCTGACGGTTTCATAGTTTTTAGTCGTTATTGGTACATAAATATTTTCTTCATTTTTTTCATTCAGTTTTTTGCTAGATGGTGGAAGTTCAGCTATTTCAACGTTAAACTGTTCTGAAACCCTTTTTAAAATGGTACGAAACTCCATTTTTTTTAAAAATTCCACTAAGACATCTATTCTTGGAGGAGAAACTACCAAGTCATCGATCGCAAAATCTAACTTCATTGTGCAATCCAATTTCACTAACTGCTTTGAAATTCGTATTTGATCCGCGAAGTTAATTAAAGTTTCTCTTCGTTTGGGTTGTTTTATCTCATTTGCATTATCCAGAAGGTTTTCTAATGTGCCAAATATATTAATTAGCTCAGCGGCTGTTTTTACTCCAATACCAGGTGCGCCTGGGACGTTGTCAACGCTATCACCAGCTAATGCTTGTACGTCTACTACAAGCTCTGGGTTAACTCCAAATTTTTCAACTACAGCATCACGATTAATTCGCCGATTTTTCATTGCGTCGAACATTTCAACACCATCACCAACAAGCTGCATCAAATCTTTATCTGAACTAATGATTGTTACACGACCTCCAGCCTCCCGAGCCTGACAAGCAAGCGTCGCTATTATATCATCAGCCTCAAAACCTACTACTTCCTTGCACGAAATATTAAAGGCGTTTGTAGCATCCCTTGTTAACGGAAATTGAGGTACTAGATCTTCAGGAGCAGGAGGCCTGTTAGCTTTATAATCCTTGTAGATTTCATTACGAAAACTTTTGCCAGAATGATCAAAAATAACTGCCGCATGAGTTGCCGCATCTACACCAGTATTATTTTGAATATACCGAAAGAGCATATTACAAAAGCCACTGACTGCTCCGATAGGTAGACCGTCGGACGACCGAGTAAGTGGTGGAAGTGCATGATATGCACGAAATATAAATGCAGATCCATCAATCAAATGTAGATGATGACCTTTACCAAATTTCATAGTCTCTTATCCATTCAAACCAAATTCAAGAGCCTCGAAGTCTATTGATTCAATCTAGTCTCAAAATCGCAGTGAATAATTTTACAATCACAATAAGGGCACTCTACCCATCCCTTATCCATTGGAATTTGAAGCCAAACCTTTGGGTGGCCAAGGGCTCCCCCACCACCATCACATGACACGCGAAATGTATAAACTATTCTTGTTTCTGGTGCATCGACTACCATAATTTCATCCTACTCATGTCTAAACTCACAAATGATACTACACTTAATACCTATTAGCTTTTTGATATCATGGGCCCTAAATTTCGCCCACCCAGAATGTGTACATGCAAATGTGGAACTTCCTGCAAACCCGCTTCACCTGAATTGGAGATAGCCCTAAAACCACCACCACCCTGCGAGGGCTCCACCTCTAAGATCTTGCAAACCTCCCCAATCGCTCGGACGAAGTCAGTAATTTCCTCGCTAGAAGCAATTTGGGCAAAATGGTCATAAGTGACATACGAACCTTTTGGAATTACTAAAACATGTTTTGGAGCAGCCGGATTAATATCGTGAAACGCTAAGCTGTGTTCCGTTTCTAGAACCTTATTACATGGGATCTCACCCCGTAGTAACTTTGCAAAAATATTTTCATCATCATAATTGTATGGCATTTCTTTCTCAATTCATACTTCTATAAAAATAGTACCCCAATGTTAAACTACAGCGTCAGTAAACCCTGAGATAAGTTCGGACTGAATAAATAAATTCTTTACTGAAACCTTTGGCCTTGGACCAATATGTCCAATAACTTCTCCCGCAGCAATATTACCCATCTTACAACTTGTTTCTAGATCACAATTAGACGCCATACCATATAGAAAACCTGCCGCGAATTGATCACCTGCACCAGTTGTATCAATGGGCGAAAGTTTTTTAACTCCAACATCAACCCTTTGAGCACCTTTAATTGCCGTAACACCTTTGTCAGCTTTTGTACAAACCACTAAAGCGCACATTTTGCTTGTTTGGTTAAGAGCCTTTTCTAAGTCCTCGGTTTCAAAAAGGCTCTTGATTTCATCTTCATTTCCTATCACGAAATCAAGGTCATTTTCGATTAGATTTAGAAAGTCACCTCTATGCCTCTCCACACAAAACGGATCCGATATAGCAATTCCTGTTTTACCCCCAGCTAGTTTTGTATCTCGCGCAAGCTTTACAAATGCCTCCTTTCCTTTATTTTTGTCAAAAAGATAGCCTTCCAAGAATACAAAAGCTGCTCTGCTTGCTAAATTCTTTGGTATATCATCAATACTCAAATCACCAGAGATACCTAAATAAGTATTCATAGAACGCTCACCATCTTGCGAATTAAAGATCATTGACCTCGAGGTAGGGAGCTGGCCATTAGAGACTGGTGGATTGAGAAAGTCTGTACCCGATGCCGCGGTTGCTTGAGCATAAAACCTTCCCAGCTCATCATCACATACACGCCCAACAAAAGCAGTTTTACCTCCCAGAGAACTAATACCAGCAACCGTATTCGCTACCGAGCCTCCAGCGGCATTTGTTCTTGCTCCCATCGAATTATACAAAATTTCAGAACGATCTTTTTCGATAAGCTGCATGATGCCCTTTTCTATTCCCATTTTTTCGAGAAACCTGTCATCACATGGAGAAATTATATCAACAACAGCATTGCCAATTCCAACCACATCATATTTTTTCATAAATTTTTATCCTCGAATATACATAAATCCCTTATGATGCAGTTTCCACAAAGAGGTTTTCGTGCCTTACAGAAATACCTACCATGTAAAATCAACCAGTGATGTGCATGCAGTTGAAGATCTGCTGGAATATTATCTTCTATGGCTCGCTCCACTGCATCAACATCTTTACCAGGTGCGATACCACTTCTGTTACCAACTCTAAAAATATGTGTATCGACAGCCTGGGCAGGGTGTCTCCACCACATATTCAAAACAACATTCGCAGTTTTTCGTCCAACTCCAGGTAGGCTCTCTAAAGCAGCGCGTGAATTAGGAACAATACCGTTATACTGATCTACCAAAATTTGGCTAAGCTTGATTACGTTTCTCGCTTTATTACGATACAACCCGATAGTCTTTATGTACTCTATTAAACCGTCCTCACCCAACTTAATCATGTCCTCTGGACTACTTATAAATTTAAAAAGTTTCTCAGTAGCTTTGTTAACACCTTTATCAGTAGATTGTGCACTTAATGCAACCGCAACCAATAGGGTAAACACATTTGTATGATTGAGTTCACCTTTCGGTTCGGGATCCGCTTCTTTAAATCGCTCAAAGATTTCTTTTAAAACATGAAAATTTAATTGACGGCTCATGTACTTACATTTGCAATTATTTCCAAGAAAGAACAAGGCTGAATAACAATAGGTTTTCACTGAGCTCAATAGTTTTTCTAAAATATCAAACCATATAATCTAGTAGGATGGAATTCTTGGAAAAGTTTCAACGACAAATGTGCTTGGCAGAAAAACGTTTTCAAGTATTCAAGCTGGGCGATAAGACTCACTTATAAAGATAACTCTTATTGAGTTTCACACTTTTAATTGAACATATATTTGTAATTATCGAAAGTTGCCATTTATTTCTTTAATAGTTAGCGTCAAAAATATGCTGGAAAGTAAAAATTAAAATAGAAGATAATGATGAGCCAGATACTACCAAAGAGCCAAAAGCTATATGATCTCACCATAAATTGGCAAACTGAAAATACTAACCACCTTTTATCACAATCAACTAATTTTCTTGTTCATTACGGATTTACGCATAGCCCGTTCGGCAAAGCTCTAGTCATGGGAACAAAACAAGGGATCTGTGGAATAGCATTTGCAGATCAATTAGGCGATGAAGAGACCCTACGAGATATGATACAGCGCTGGCCACGAGCGACCTTTACCCATAATGAAGAGCTCATATTGAAACTCTCATCGCCAATATTTGATTTTTCTGGCAAGACACAATTACAAGTTATTGGTTCACCTTTTCAGATTAAGGTTTGGGAGGCACTACTTCAAATACAAGCTGGCCAGGTTGTAACTTACTCAGAGGTGGCAACCGCAATTAATGAACCATCTTCCGTTCGTGCTGTTGCAACGGCAATTGGCCGTAATCCAATTAGCTTCCTAATACCTTGTCATAGGGTGATACAGAAATCAGGGAGTTTAGGCGGGTATCATTGGGGACTTTCAATTAAAAATCATATACTAAACTTTGAGAATGAAAGATCAAGAAATCCGATCGGATAAAAAGTAAAATTGTTTAACTTTATAAAACTCATTTTACATAATGTCTCTTGAGAATATCGAGTTTATTATTTTTAATAAACCATTCGTATCATCAACACTAAACGCAGCTGGAAGATCACTGTCTATATCCAGCACAGCCATTAAGCCTTTTACACCATTAAAAACTGGCACGACAAGCTCTGACTTGGTAGTTGGAGAGCAGGCTATATGGTTCTGCACAGAGCTTACATCATTTATTAAGTGAGGCTTTTCTGTTGATGCAACTTGTCCGCATATGCCACGATTAAATGGAATACGCAAACAACCGTGGCCACCCTGGTAGGGGCCAATCTTTAAAACTCCGGGCTCGGTAACTCTGTAAAATCCAGTCCAATCAAACCGATCATCAGAATTATGGATCTCACATACAATTGTAGCCATTAAGGCCACACTATTAGTCTCACCTTTGCATAACTCTAAAATTCTTGCTAATGTGTCTTAGTAATTAATGCGTCTGCTCAATATAAATTACCGTAACGATTTTAAAGCCTTTACTTCAAAAATATTGGCGACGAACTAATGTAATGGACCATTAATTAAGATGAAAATATAAAGGATAGTGTCCATCCTTAAAGGGTCCAAATAGATCGCGTACATCAGGATGTTCAACCGGCTCACCAGATGGATCCTCAATCAAATTCTGCTCTGACACATACGCGACATAAAATGTATTCTCATTTTCAGCAAGTAAGTGATAAAATGGCTGTTCTTTCGACGGGCGACCATCTTCTGGTAGATTTTCGTACCATTCATCGGAGTTATTAAATTCTGGGTCAACGTCAAATACAACCCCACGAAAGGGGTGCTTTTTATGCCGAACTACCTGGCCAAGATGATATTTAGCAAATTTAGTAAACATAATCATAAGCCCTAACTCTGAAATAGTTGGCTTTCAAGAGATTTTTCGATTGATAAAATTATCATTTGTTGAATTCATCGTACGGGTGCGAATAAAAAACTTACAAAACAGGATACTTTTTAGGTTTTAGGTATTTTATTTCAGTTTATTTTTTACATTTCAGAATTTATTATCTATCTATTAGGGATAAATAAAAAGCGAGGGGCAATGAGCACAATTCTTCGCTCTATTTTAATACTTTGTTTTATCTCTTCCTGTAGCTTTGGCAACTTTAGGAAGCCAATAGACTATGACAATGCATGCTCAATTCTAGACGGCAAACGACATTATTACAGAGCCTTCAAGAATACAAATCGTAAATGGGGAGTCCCCATACATGTTCAAATGGCAGTAATATATTATGAAAGTAGTTTTCAAAATCGAGCAAAAACACCAATGAGGTATTTTTTAGGGATTATACCATTGGGGCGCGAGAGTTCTGCATTTGGATACGCCCAGGCACTTGATGGCACCTGGACTGACTACAAAAAAGCCACTGGCCGCTCCATTGCGAGAAGGAGCAGCATAAGAGACTCTGCAGATTTCATGGGCTGGTACATGACCAAAACAAGAAAATTAACAGGTGTCTCACTTAGTGACGCAAAAAACCAATACCTTGCATATCACGAAGGCCAGGTAGGATACCTAAAGGGTTCTTATAAAAGAAAGCAATGGTTGATCAACAAGGCAAACAATGTTGGCAACCGAAGTTCAAAATATAAAAGACAACTTTCAAGTTGTATCAGGACTTGAAGAAATTAATTTCTTCGGCGCTCTATTTCCAGTTGAATATTAAATTGCATCTCACCTAGAGAAATATTCTCTTCGTATCGCTCAATACTCATCAAAGTAGCGCTGCCACTCTCGTCTCGTATAATCCAACGGCTAAGAACAGGCTTTTTACCAGAAAAAATTAATTTAATGTGTCCTCGCCCTGGGTGTTTAGGATCATATAATGAGAGCGACGTCTCACCTTGATTAA
This sequence comes from Candidatus Salinivivens marinus, assembly GCF_965655845.1. NCBI lineage: Bacteria > Pseudomonadati > Pseudomonadota > Alphaproteobacteria > Rhodobacterales > Paracoccaceae > Candidatus Salinivivens > Candidatus Salinivivens marinus. The sequence goes on along the minus strand of NZ_CBFHHX010000011.1, from coordinate 17,054 downwards.
AATCATGCGAAAGAATGTTAGAAGAACCAACAAAGTTAATCGAATTTTCAAGAACCAATGAAAATGGAGTAACATTCAAAGGAAAAGACGTAGGCTCCGGGTCGCCTTTTGGATCAAAAATTGCTAGCTGGCCACCGGACCCAAGTATCAGCAAGTCTTCTGGTTCTTCATAATCTATTCTTAATCTTCCTGGCTTTTTTATTAGGATAACACCCTTTGCTTCAGAACCATCATCGGAAAACTGACGAAAATCGGCTTGAAAAGTATCAAGTTTGTTAAAGTAATTAGATAACTCAGTTAACGAAAATTTTTCAGCACTCGCAGGGTTCATCCCCAATAGCCAGATAAAAAGAAAATTTAGGACAAATCTGATTAACTTCATAACAATAATCTAACCATTATGATATCTGAAAATTTTTCATTTTATAACCCCATGTAGATCATTATTCTGGAACTAAAATTTCTCGCTTACCGACATGATTAGCGGTCGAAACTAAACCCTGCTCTTCCATCTGTTCTACTAACCTAGCAGCTTTGTTATATCCAATAGAAAGTTTACGCTGTATATAACTTGTAGAACATTTACGGTCCCTCAGCACGATCGATACGGCCTCATCGTAAATTGTGTCTTCGCCGTCTGTATTTCCACCAAGTCCAAGCACCATATCAATGCCATCAGCTTTTTCCTCATCAGGTCCATCGATAACTCCCGACATATAGTTTGGCGGGCCAAAAGCCTTGAGATGTCTGACAACTTCCTCCACCTCTTCATCGCTTACAAATGGGCCATGGCATCGAGTAATCTTTGACCCTCCAGCCATATAAAGCATATCCCCCATTCCCAGTAATTGCTCTGCACCCATTTCTCCAAGAATTGTTCGACTATCAATCTTCGATGTAACTTGAAAAGAAATACGCGTTGGAAAATTAGCCTTCACCGTTCCAGTTATTACATCAACCGATGGTCGTTGCGTGGCCATAATTATATGAATTCCCGAAGCACGTGCCATTTGAGCTAGCCGCTGAATACATGCTTCAATTTCCTTACCTGCAACCATCATAAGATCAGCCATTTCATCTACGACGACTACGATGTATGGCATCTTTTCAGGTTCAAACTCTTCAGTTTCAAAAATCGGATCGCCAGTTTCTTCGTCAAAGCCAGTTTGTATTGTGCGAGAAAAATTCTCATTTTTCATTAAAGCATCTGAAACCCTGCTATTAAACCCATCAATGTTTCGAACGCCCATTTTTGACATTCTGCGATATCGCTCCTCCATTTCACCAACCACCCACTTAAGCGCTACAACTGCTTTTTTGGGATCAGTAACAACTGGGCTTAAAAGATGTGGTATCCCATCATAAACACTTAATTCTAGCATTTTAGGATCAATCATTATCATCCGACACTCTTCAGGCGTAAGCTTATATAGAAGAGAGAGTATCATTGTATTTATTGCTACTGATTTTCCAGAACCGGTCGTTCCGGCAATCAAAAGATGAGGCATCTTAGCTAAATTGGCTACCACCGGTTCACCACCAATATCTTTTCCGAGAGCAAGAGGAAGTTTTTGATTACCGTCACCGAAAGCTCTACTTGAGAAAATTTCGCGGAGCACAACTTTTTCTCTATCCTCATTTGGTAATTCTATTCCGATAACAGACCTTCCAGGTACTGTAGAAACCCTTGCTGCAAGCGCGGACATTGATCGAGCGATATCGTCTGCCAAACCAATAACGCGGCTTGCCTTCAATCCTGGAGCCGGCTCTAATTCATACATTGTGACTACTGGCCCTGGCCGCACACTAACAATTTCACCTTTGATCCCATAATCATCCAGTACCGCTTCCAAGAGCCTTGCATTTTCCTCTAGAGCTTCATCTGAAAGATATGTTCTTTTAATTTCCACAGGTGTTGCTAATAAGTTCAGAGGTGGTAATTCGAATTCCACTTTTCCATCATCGAAGTTTAATCTTGGCTCTGCCTCTTCTATTGCACGCTTTGATCTTTTAAATGTTTTTGAAATTGGCGCATGGACAAGCTTCTTGGTCTCTAATTTTGGCAGATTGAGGCTATCCATTGAGTATCCAGAATTGAATTCTTGCTCAAATTCCTCTGGATCTTCGTAACTTCCCTCATTAAATTCTTCCTGGTGAAACTGAGTATCACTTGAAATTGGTGGTTCTAAACGATCTAAACTGGAGTGATTAGTCGAAACAAACTTGTCCTCGACTTTCTGTTGACCATATTCTTCATAAGTATCGGTCATTTTACTCGTAACTGGAGGGGTGCGATCCCGGATTATGGAAGTTATTTTATTCCTTATGCGGTCACCTCTGTCGTGACTATCATTATCAATCATTGGCTCCTCTCGAACTAATTGAGAAGTTTCTTTGCCAATAGACGGTTTCAAGATAAAAAGAATTCTACTAATCAACCCTCCCGTTTTTTGGGTACTTATGTTGTCTTGATCCTGGTCCCCCTGCATCGATGAACTCTTTCTTGAGATAGACAAAAGAGCGATCCTCGCTACAAAAGCAAAGATATGAATACAAAACAAAAAAGAGCCTTTAAGCAAAAATTTGGAAATCCCACTCACTTCTTTCCTCGAAAATCCAGATACGAATAGAAGCGTTACAAGCGAAATAACGGACATCATTAACGTTATCATATTTACCCATGTATTAGAAACTTCGGGTAAAGATTTTAGGATGACACCAACTGACGTCTCTCCAAATAGGCCGCCTAATCCAAACTTGTGTATCCATGTACTATTCGGTACGAGAGTGGCAAAAAAAGCAGAAGAAAATGCCATTGCTACAGGAAAAAAGATCATCCGAGTGATAGCTCTCTCGACACCACTGTGGCATACAAACCTTACACCCCAAATTAAAAGAAAAACTGGCAAAGAAAAACTACCCCAACCTAAAATAAGTATTAACGGGGCAGCCATTGATGAGCCAATTACGCCTAGTATATTTTGAGTAGGTTCATCGCTAATAGACCAGAAACTTCTGTCGTTGGGAGAGTAAGACCATAGCAACAAGAATATGCCAATACTAATCGCAATAAGTATGAGCCCCAGTATTTCTGTTCCACGCCTCTGCAAAGCTTCTTTCAAACTATTATCTATCAAAGGAATGCGACTAGGCGCCTGATTATATGCCATTTTTGTACCTATACTTGTTTTTCACGAAGAAATTCTCTTATTTTCGATAGTCCGCGCTTAGTTTCTTCCAGCTCTGAAACCATTGCTACTCTTACAAATTGATCTCCTGGGCTTTGACCGTTAAAATCTTTAGCCAAATACCTACCCGGCAAAACTCGTACTCCGCAATTTTGCCAAAGCTCTAATGCTACTTTCTCACCATCACCGACATTTATCCAAAGAAAAAACCCTGCTTCTGGGCTTAAATATCCATCAAAATCATCAAAAATTTGATCGGCAATTTTATATTTTTTCTCATAAATTTTACGATTTTTAACAACATGTTCTTCATCACTCCAAACTGATGCAGAAACGTGCTGCAAGGGCTCTGGAATAGGTGCGCCAGAATAAGCTTTTAGTTGCTTCATCCGCTTTATATTTTTTTCGCCAGATGCTGCGAAACCCGATCTTAAACCTGGCAGGTTCGAACGCTTAGATAGCGAATGGAAAGTAACCACCCTATTAGGATCAGCACCTAATTTTTCTGAAACTTGCATCAGCCCTGGGGGAGGAGCGTATCGATAAATTTCGCTATAACATTCATCTGCAAATATTATGAAATCATATTTTTCAGCCAACTCAATCAATGCAGTTAGGTAATCCGCTGTAGCGACTGCACCCTGGGGATTAGATGGTGAGCAAATATATGCAGCTGACGTTTTATTGAGTATATCCGCTTTTAAGCCAAAGTAATCTGGGAGATGCCCACTATGCTCATCTGTTGAAATAAAAAGTGGCTCTGAATTCACGGACAAAGCCGAAATCATATAAACCTGATAGAATGGATTTGGTATGAGGACGAAAGGCTGGCTGTCGCTTAATTTCTCAGGGCACAAAGCCATACTTACATTATATAGACCCTCACGAGTACCGTTTACTGGTAAAATATTTTTATCAGAGGAGAGTGAAACATCAAAACGCCTATAAAACCAATCAACAATAGATGTTTGAAGTTTTTCAATGCCATCATTTGCTGGATATCGATTAAATCCATCAAGATGGTCTAAAAGAACGTCTTTAATCCAGAGTGGATAAAGATGCTGTGGTTCACCAATAGTCATATTATAATGCGGACCAACGAAATTATGCCCATCTAAAAGAGCACGTAAACGCGGAAACGCATATTCCGGGAGGTGTGAAAACCGCTCGGGGTACATATAAACTTTGCCTCAATTTTTGGGTCTTACGCCCATTATTAAAAATATTGTAACTCACAATGTGCGCTACGTCCATAATAACCACATTAAAATTAACAAATTGTGACGGTAAAGGCTCAATTACTTTAGGATTGCTATTTCAGCTGCTTTGCCGAGTCTAAGTAGTTTTTCCTCCCTATTAGGCAGGGCCATTATAGATAATCCACAACTATTATAGTTTGTGGGAATTGTGAGAGAACAAATCCCCATTAAGTTACCAATACGAGTATTTCTGAGAGCCATAAGATTTTGAGAAACATAGTAGTCATTATCTGATTCCAATCTCTCCAAATTTGGCGGCATAATAGGACAAGTTGGCAATATGACCCCGTCAAACTCTGAGCATTTCATGGCATATTGCTTTTTGAAGATTTCTAAATCCCTCATCGCTTTTAAATATTCAGAGGCTAGCACGTCTTTGCCACCACGAAATCTTTGGAGGATTTCACCATACATAAGCTCAGGTGCAGCCTCTATTTTATCTTTCCATTCAGCGTAAGCTTCCGAGGGATATACCAAACTGGAGAGCGCCAAAGCGCTTTCTACCTCATCTATTTCAATTTCTTTAATCTTAAAACCAAAATTTGATAATGCTTTTACTGATGCTTCGAAAGCGAGTGCTGGCTTTTGCTGCAAATCATCGAGTGGTGTGCCTTTCAGTATTGCCAGCCTGCCCCTTTCAATTGACCTGTACTCTAAGTCAATGGGTTTATTTGTAGTAATAACAGAAAATAATAGCCCGGCATCGTCAACTGTTTTGACTATAGGTCCGATAGTGTCAAAACTTCTACACAACGGAACAACGCCTTCCATCGATACCCTTCCTAAGGTAGTTTTTAAACCAACTAAATCATTCCAAGCTGCTGGAATTCTAACAGATCCCCCTGTATCAGAACCTATTGCGGCCGGAGCAAGACCAAAAGCTACTGATGCAGCTGCTCCCGATGAAGAGCCGCCGGCGACGGCGCCTAGATCATTTACACAAGGAGGCGTCTGAGTAACCGGGTTCAAGCCCAAACCAGAGAATGCTAGCTCCGACATATGTGTTTTCCCTAAAGTGACCAGTCCATTGATAGATGCCTGTTCTAGAATAGCACAGTCCGTTTGAGGCATCTGTCCTTTTAACAAGTCTGAGCCAGCAGTAGTTTCATGGCCCTCGACATCAAATAAATCCTTCCAACTGATGGGCACGCCATCTAATGGCCCCATGCGCAAACCTAATTTTTGCCTTTTTCGTGCATCCGCCGCTTCGCCCAATGCCCGTTCTTTGGTAACCTCTACATAAATTCTTTCGGTTAAAGTGCTTTTTTGTATAGCCTCAAGGTAAGCCTCAAGTGCCTCCACAGGATTAGTAAGATTATTTTCAAACGCTTCTCCCAGTTCAGAAGCACTCATTTTTAAAGGATCAGCCATTTTCTTATCTTTCTTAAAAATTAGCGGCAATCCAACTCATGGACGAATCAAATCTAAACGTCATTATTGAGTTATGGCAATAGATAGTGATATTATAATTATTGGCGGCGGGCTAAACGGTTCATTGATGGCAATCGTCGCAGCCAAGTTCGGATTCTCCTCAATAGTTTTAGACTCGAAAGAGAAGGACACTAGCAGGGAAAATCATTTTGATGGCAGAAGCTACGCATTGGCCTTGAGTTCTATTCGTTTGCTCAAAAATATTGATGTTTTTGATGGTATACAAGACAACTCCCAAGCTATTTTGGACATAAAAATTCAAGATGGAAAACTAGTCCAAGGGCCGTCTCAATTTAGTTTACATTTTGATAATAATGAAATCCACGATGGCCCGATGGGCCAAATGGTGGAAGACAGATTTATTCGTAACGCACTGTTTACTAAGATTTGCGAACACGATCAAATAGACTACAAATTTGCTTGTGAAGTGATGGAGCACAAAAAAGAAAAGGGCTACGTAAGCGTAACGCTAAAAAATGGTAATAAACTTAATACGAGGCTTGTGGTTGGGGCTGATGGGAAAAACAGTGAGCTAGCAAGACGAGCAGGCATTAAGAAGGCAGGTTGGAAATATAATCAAACTGCGCTTGTCTGTGCTATCGAACATGAAATTGAACATAACGGATTGGCTTGGCAATATTTTTTACCCACTGGACCTCTCGCCGTTCTGCCAATGAAAGGTAAGCGTTCGTCTGTTGTTTGGACTGAACAGAATATTCATGTAAAAGCGGTTAACTCGTGTGATAAAATTGAATACACGAAAATACTAGAAGCACGTCTTGGTAATTTCCTGGGGAAATTTAAAATCATCGGTGATAGGTACTCATATCCACTTGAGTTAAAAATAGCAGATCGGTTTGTTGATGAAAGATTGGCATTGGTTGGTGATGCTGCCCATAGCATACACCCTATAGCTGGTCAGGGTTTGAATGCAGGTTTTAAGGATATTGCAGTCCTAGCCCAAGTAATCCAAGACGCTTTTCTTCGCGGAGAGGATTTTGGAAGTTTAGGAGTTCTGAAGCGTTATGAAGAATGGCGTAGGTTCGACAGTGTTCAACTCGCGTACAGTACTGACTTGTTCAACAAGTTATTTTCCAATGAAAATGAAGCCCTTCGCCTCGTGCGCAATATCGGAATAAAAATGCTGGACAGCATTCCAATTGCCAAGCAAAAAATTATTAAAGAGGCCGCAGGTGTAACAGGAGAGTTGCCCCGGTTAATGCATTAAACTTTATTGATAGTCCTAGCGGCATCGACCAACATTATTGGTATACCATCTCGAATTGGGAAGGCCAAACCAGCCTTGTTAGATATAAGCTCTTGATTTTCAGAGTTGTATTCTAATAACGAATGGGTAACGGGACACACTAAGGCTTCAAGCATTGATGGAGCAAACCTTTGATCCACTTCAGTTTTGTCGTTAGACTTGTTCACTGTAAAATTTCCTCACTTGAGCCACCTCTCAAGTTGTATTCTATTAAAGTTACTAAAGTTTCACGCCGCGTAACCAAAGATGGGGCCTCTAATAAGGCCTGCTTTTCCTCTATTTCAAAATCAAGCATCATTGAGAGCGCGTTTATAAGTAATTCATCGTCAGCGTCTCTCAAAGACTCCCAATCGGTGGATAGCCCGCGCCGTTTTAAATATTTCGACAAAAGGTCAAAAAAGAATTTCCTATCTAATTTTGGATCTTTTTCAGTAGTACCATGATCCTGATCAAAACCATGCCAATCAACTTTAAATTTACGATACGGATGAAAACCCTCGATCTCACCACCAATCCTATACCGAGAAACACCAGTAATAGTGATCATATAACGTCCATCTTCCGTCTCAGAAAATTGGGTTAATTTGCCAGCACAACCGATAGCACTCAGGCGCTCCTTTCCCTCATGCTCACTGGGTTGGATCATTCCAAGGAGGCGATGGGAAGTTTTCATCACATCTTCAACCATTGCGAGATACCTGGGCTCAAAAATGTGTAACGGTAACCTCGCCCGGGGCAGCAATAGAGCTCTGGGTAGCGGGAAGACTGGTAAAACTTCAGGCAATTCAGGATTTCTACTCATAAAAGTCATTTAGCCCAATATAAAACTTAAGCAAATATCATACTGCTTAATTTCCTTCTGCCATTTAAAACGATCGGGTCGTTAGCCTCGAGAGCATCGAATATTGTAAATAACTGGACTTTGGCGGCACCATCATTCCAATCTGGATCTCTGCGAAAAAGTTCCAGTAATTGAGCCACTGCTTCCTCTAGATTATTGCCAGCATAAAGGGCCTGCGAGTATTCGAAGCGTGCTTTGCTATCCGCTGGGTCAGAAGAAACTACCGCCTCTAACTCTGCCAATGGGCCTGCATCGAGCGCCTGCCTTGCTAGGGCAATTTTAGCAAAGACTGCTTCGATGTCTGAGCTATCAGAAATTTCTGCAGGAACACCATTCAGAACAGCCTCAGCCCCATCAATATCTTCAAGAGCCAATTTCGCCCTTGCTAATCCGCTATATGCTTTTACGTTTTGATTATCTTCCTCAATTATGGCTGAAAAGACTTGTGCCGCATCGCTTGAAGATCCCTCTGCGAGCATCTCTTCTGCACTATTTAGGGCTTCAGAAAGACCCCCACTTACTTCACCACCAGAAGATTGGATAACCCGAGCCACAAAATCTTCAATTTCAGAATTAGGTACAGCGCCTTGAAAGCCGTCAACTGGTTGGCCATTATGAAACGCATATACAGTTGGAATTGATTGCACTCTTAGCTGACCCGCGATTGCTTGATTATCATCAATATTGACCTTCACCATCTTGACCGCGCCGTTAGAGGCCAATACCGCTTTTTCAAGCATTGGCCCCAGTGTTTTACACGGACCACACCAGGGTGCCCAAAAATCCACAATAACCGGCACTTCCTGACTGGCTTCAATAACATCCGTCATGAAGGTATCTTCATTTACGTCTTTAATTAAGTCGCCGGCGTTGGGTTTATCCGCACCAATTTCTAACATTTTTACCTCTTAATAATTATTAATCTCTTATATGGGCCTTTATGATCAAAAATTAAACATCAAAAACAACAAATATTGGGGCATGGTCGCTTGGCTGTTCCCAACCTCTCACATCGCGTGCAATTATCACTGCACTTACAAAGTTTGAAATATCGGGAGTAGCCCAAACATGATCAAGTCTCCTTCCTTTATCTGCAGTACTCCAATCCTTTGCGCGATATGACCACCAAGAGAAAAGGTTTCCATCAGGAATAGCCTGCCTGACAACGTCTTCCCAAGGTCCTGAGTTTTGGACTTTTTTGAGGTGTTCAATTTCAATTGCCGTGTGGCTAACAACTTTGGATAGTTTCTTGTGATCCCAAACGTCATCTGGTCTGGGAGCGATATTAAGGTCACCCACTAATATCGATTTTTTAAGATCAAGATTATTAAAATACTTTTCCATACATGTTAAGTAACTCAATTTCTGAGAAAATTTTTCATTTACGTTTGGATCAGGCTCATCACCACCAGCTGGAACATAAAAGTTGTGAACAGTTACACCACTCTCTAATACCACAGCGATATGACGAGCATGACCTATATTGGCGAAATCCTCCGAGAAGTCAGCTTTGATAGGTAATTTAGAAAGAATTGCTACACCGTTATAACCTTTTTGACCTCTTGCAGCGTAGTACGCAAACCCAAGCTCTTTAAAGGTTGCAAATGGCATTTTTTCAACTGGGGATTTGCATTCCTGTAAGCAAATCAAATCAGGCGAATACTCAGTTAAATATCTAACAAGTAAATTTTCTCTTAATCGAAAGGAATTTATATTCCATGTTGCTACTTTTAAAACCACTCTGCCCCCTAAATCAATGCTATAGAAAAACCATTAAAAGGTTTTCTCAGGCAACAACTGGTACCCACCTTTTTTAGTAACAATTAATTCATCGCCAGCAAAACTAACGCTAATCTTTTTGCGAAGCCGATAGATATAGGTTTCCAGTGTATGCGTTGTTAGGCTTGTAGTATGACTCCAAACCTCATTCAATAAAACCTCTTTGGAAACGATACGATCTCTATATCGGTACAAATATTTCAATATATTTGTTTCTTTTTCCGTTAAGTTTACCGTCTGCCCGTTCTGCAGTTTTATTAACTTAGAGCCTGGATAAAACTGGATATTGCCTAAAGAGATTATTACTTCGGGAGAAAACTCATACTTCGATAACAAGCGTCTAATACATTCTAGCAACGATACGATTTTAAATGGCCGCTGTAGGCAAGCTAGAAGACGCCCTGTATTTTGCGCTTCAAGCTCTACTATTCTCTTGACGGAACAAGAAAAGATAATTGGCCCAGAAAACCCAACCCGAAAAAGCAAATCCAAGAAGTTTTGCACGCAGCCTTTTAACATTTTGGGGTTTACTATCACTAGATCAAAATGATTATCTTTTAAAAACAAATGAATATCATCGCAACTTTTTGCTTTAGTAATGTAAAATTCATCACTTGCCAAAAGTAGTTCGCACAGCCCAGACAAAACTATTGCATCATCTTCAACCAATAATAAATTCTTACGCTGCAACATCGGAATATATTTTTTCTAAAACTATGAATTATACCTAATAGCAAGAGTATCCAGTTTTCAGATATCAAAATATACTCTAAAGATCTATACTAGCATTCTTATAAAACTTTGAAATTAGCGTTCCACTACCCTAAAAAACGCGATAGACCTTTATAGAATGAGTAAGTTTGGTAAAATAAAAATTTCACTGAGTGAGCGTGTTTCCAGGATCTACACAGATCTCCGTCTGGGCATACCAGTAATTATCCGTGCGGAAGATGAACATCTTGTAGTACCAGTTGAAACTCTAAATCAAATACGTTTTGATTTATTTCGATCATTGGCAACCGACCTAAGACTTGTAGTATCGTCTCGACGAGCAAATACTCTTAAAATGTCGTCTTACGACAAAGGATTAGCACGTATTGAAGTCCCAGCTGACCGAAATTTAGAGTGGCTTAAAGCGGTGGCGGACCCATCGAAAGACCTCATTTATGGCATAAAAGGCCCTTTTACGCAAATGAGGGGAGGCGATACCAGAGTAGAACACTTAGGACTCTTATTGAGTAAGACCGCGCAACTTTTACCTGCAATTTTGACGATTAATCTGAAGGTCTCAGAGATTAAGACAGATAACCTAACTTCAATTGAAATTTCCGATTTATTATCCTTTTTTGAGCAAGACCCTATTTCGCGTGAAATCATTTCTGCAAGACTTCCAACCGAAACCGCTGAATTTGGTAAACTTCATGTCTTCAGGCCTGAACTGGATGGTCCAGAACATTACGCCATGGAGTTTGGAGAAATAGATAGAAATAGCCCTGTCCTTGTGAGAATACATTCCGCATGTTTTACGGGTGATATACTGGGAAGCCTCAAATGTGATTGTGGAGCTCAATTAACTGAGGCTACACATCAAATAAATATGAATGGTTCGGGTGTTCTTCTCTATCTTAATCAAGAGGGGAGGGGTATCGGGCTTGCTAACAAAATGCGAGCCTACGCTTTACAGGACGAAGGCTTTGATACAGTTGAAGCAAACCATCGCCTGGGCTTTGAGGACGACGAACGCAATTTCAAAATTGGCGCCTCTATTCTAAAAGAGCTAGAAATTAATTCAATTCGACTAATGACAAATAATCCTAACAAAATCAAACTATTAGGAGAAAACGGTATTAATATTTACGAGCGGGTCGCTCTAAAAATTAAAGAGAACAAATTCAACGCGCACTATCTTGGTACAAAAGCCAAAAAATCTGGGCATTTGTTATAATGCTCCGCAATAAAAATCTATTTTTAACATCGCAAGGATTGATTTGTCCGGATCGAATTATACCTGCCTCCTTTGGAAAAGGAGGTATCTCAAAACGCCCAAAGGAGCATGAACCAACGACACCAACTGGTGAGCATACAATTATAGGAATGCTGTACCGTCCAGATAGGCTTAAAAAACCAAGAGACTGGGCAATGCCAATACTTATTAATTCATTTTGGTCCAACGACGAGAGAGACCCGGATTATAATCTAATGGTTTCTTATTCAAATATATATTGCAGAAAAAAATTACGTGTGCCAACGCCAACATATGACCTTATTTTACTCACAGACTGGAATTGGCCACAGGCGATCAAAGGAAGAGGATCGGCATTTTTTATACACCAATGGTCAGCTAAAAAGGCACCAACCAATGGAAGTATCGCCATGTCCCGCGAGGCCCTATTTTGGCTTGCTGCAAACGTTGATTACGGTACCAAGATAACAATTAAAGTCACTTAGGACGTGATCCAAAGATAGCTGACCCTACCCGAACATGCGTTGCGCCGAAAGATATCGCTTTCTCAAAATCATCGGACATACCCATTGATAAGCCGGTTAATCCATTATTGTCAGCCAGTTTTTTTAATAGGGCGAAATGTAGACTAACTTCCTCATCTACTGGAGGGATGGCCATCAAGCCCAAAATTGGAAGATCCATCGCCCTACAATCATTAATAAAAATTTCCAAATCCTTTACCATAATACCGGCCTTCTGAGTTTCTGCGCCAGTATTGACCTGTATGAATAATTCCGGGCATTTACCAAGTTCTTGGGCTAATCGCGCGATGGTATTCGCCAACTTTGGGCGATCAAGAGAATGTATACAGTCAAATAGCTCAATAGCTTGCCGTGCCTTATTTGTCTGTAATGGACCAAGCATATGCAATTTCACTTGAGTGTAATTTTCTCGCCAAGTTGGCCACTTGGCTGCCGCCTCTTGTACATAATTCTCACCAAATTCACAGTGCCCGGCGTCGAGAACTTTTAAAACGCGATCATTTGGTTGTAATTTTGATACTGCAATTAAAGAGGTAGCGTTTGGGAGTCTAGCATACTTTACCTCAGCATCCGCTATTCGTGTTTTTATATCAGAAAGTGACATTCGAAAGACTCATTTTTAAGTAAGTAGATTACCAAGTCTTAAATTAGATACATAAAATGAAAAAAGGCGACCTAAACAGATCGCCTTAATCTTTAATTATAACTAAATAATTAGAATGAGAAACCTACGCCTGCGAAAGTTGTATCATCTTGGTTAGTACCAATATTAAAAGTAGCTCCGCCACCTAGATCATAAGCCATGGTAGCTTCCCACTCTTCATTTGTTGCGTCGTTAGCTGTTACACCAACTGAAATCGCTCCTGATGAATAAGAAACAGATCCCTCTACTACACCTTCTGATTCTTCAACAGAAACTGTCATGCCGTCTGACATAGCATAAGATATAGTAGTTGTACTTGTGTCAGCACCAGTACGATCAGTATCAGCCTCTACACTTACTGTAATGTCGCCCATTGCATATGATACGCTCACAGTGGATGCATCTTCAGCATCACCGCTGTCAGATGAAACAACAGAACCTGAAATTGCGCCAGCGCTGTATCCAATTGAAATCGATGTTGGGTCTGAATCTTCCAACCCTGTAACGATGCTGTAGGTAAGGTCGCCCATTGCACCAGAAACTCCGATATCACCTCCAATATCGTCATCATAAAGATCGTCGATATCGTCCTGAGCCATTGTGATTGTCACGCCTGCCACACCAATTGAAATTACTGGTGTCGCGTCTGTGCCCATATCTTGAGTGTCTAATTCAAAATCACCCACATCAAGAGTTTGTCCAGCACCCATATCTATAGAAGTAGAGAAGGTCATTCCGTTATCTGATGCGCCACTTAATGAGAAGCCTAAATCTACACCTGAATATACTGAAAGGTCTGCGCCCGCAGCACCGAATAAACCGGCTCCACCTGTACCTGACATGGAGACGTCTGCTGATGCGAAACCTGCTGATAGTGTCAGCGCTGATGTCGCTAGTAGAACTTTTTTCATTTTTTATCCCTCGGGTTATAATAAACAAATTGGCCTACGACAGAATCTCCGACGCAGGAATAGGTTAGTTGTGGCAAGTTTATACCCCTCAGTGCAACCTAATCTCACAATAGGGGTTGAGGATCAAAAAATATGATGCAGGTTTGCCACACTGTAAATTACAGCTTATATATTGGGCCTCTTAGTTAAAATATGGCCTAAATAATAGCTGCTTGCTCTAAGTTAATAGCTCATGTAAATTTGATTAATCGAGTTTGAGGATCGCATGACTAAATTAAAATTTACTATTTTATCGTTTTTAACCATTTTATTGATAGCAAGCTGCAGCAGCGATTCTAACACTTTGGACGATAATAGCTATTTATCAACACTGCCAGCCGCAGAGAGTGAAGATCGCGAAACTATATGGGACGCCTTTAATAGAGAGGCGACACGAGAACCAGTAAAAGTGAACCGGTATATTTGGCAGGCAGCACTTGATGTACTAGACTTCATGCCAATTGAGACTATCGATCCATTTTCAGGCGTAATAGTCAAAGGATTTGGAGTGCCGCCAGGTGGTAAAATACAGTATCGCGCTACAATATATGTAATTGATCCCGCGCTGGAAGCGAGGTCACTGAGGGTTTCAATGCAGACAAAATCTGGACCAGTTAATGCTGCGACAATGAGAGAAATAGAAAATGCGATTCTTTCCAGAGCAAGGCAAATGCGAAAAGCGGACGGGTTATCATAATTTAGTCAAGTACGCTCTTTGAAAAAAGATCGCAGTTAGTGTTATACATTGAGCAAACAATAGTTCCTAACCGAAACTTTTATAGTGCATATCTATGGACCCTGACTGTATTTCTATTTATCACGATGAAAAATATCACTGCAAAGCGCAAGGAATATTAAATGGCTGCCTACAGTCCCGCTAGAATTGAACCAAAATGGCAAAGTGCTTGGGAAGACTTAAAAGTTTTTAATTCCAAAATAGATTTAAAAAGGCCAAAATATTATGTTTTGGAAATGTTCCCGTATCCATCGGGAAGAATACATATGGGACACGTACGCAACTACACCATGGGGGATTTGGTAGCGCGATACAAACTAAGCACTGGTTTTAATGTTTTGCATCCAATGGGTTGGGATGCATTTGGTATGCCCGCAGAAAATGCAGCGATGGCTTCGAACGGTCATCCAAAGGAATGGACCTACAACAACATCTCAATAATGAAAGATCAAATGAAACCACTCGGTTTGTCTATTGATTGGCAAAGAGAGTTTGCAACGTGCGATCCAGAGTACTATGGCCAACAACAGGCATTATTTCTTGATTTTTTAGAAGCGGGTTTGGTTTATAGAAAAAATGCAATTGTAAACTGGGATCCAGTAGACTTGACAGTTCTTGCCAACGAACAAGTGGAAAATGGCCGAGGCTGGAGATCTGGGGCAGTTGTTGAAAGAAGAGAATTAACTCAATGGTTTTTTAAAATTTCTGAGTTTTCAGATGATTTGCTTGCTTCCATAGAAAAGCTAGATAATTGGCCAGCAAAAGTAAAATTGATGCAAACAAATTGGATTGGTGAATCCAAGGGCTTGGAATTTGCATTTAAAGCAGTGAATGCACCAGATGGATTTGACAAAATTGAAGTTTACACAACCAGACCAGATACTTTGCTTGGGGCATCTTTTGTAGGCATATCAGCAGATCATCCGCTAGCCCGAGAGCTTGAAAAGGTAAATTCTGATATTGCTTCTTTCAACGCTCAGTGCAGGCAAATGTCCACATCCGAAGCCGAAATGGAAAAAGCAGAAAAAAAAGGCATCGACACCGGTATTTTAGTCACTCATCCCTTGAACCCAGACATTAAACTGCCAGTTTGGATAGCAAATTTTATCCTCATGGATTATGGAACTGGTGCAATTTTCGCTTGTCCAGCGCATGATCAAAGAGATTTAGATTTTGCTCGCAAATATCAATTGCCTGTAATTGATACTTTTTACTCTTTAGAAAACGAAGAAGCCGTAAAAAATACAGCGTTTGTTCCACCCAAGTCAGAGCGAGTCAAATGGGTAAACCATTTCACTGGCGTTGATGTGGCAACGGGAGAGGAAGTAATAGATGCGACCATTCGTTTCGCTGAAAAGCAGGGTTGGGGATCAGGTGTTACCAAATACCGACTGCGAGACTGGGGGCTTAGCCGACAAAGATACTGGGGGTGCCCAATTCCAGTGGTCCATTGCGATAGCTGTGGATTGGTTGCAGAAAAGAAAGAAAACTTGCCAATCAAACTCCCCGATGATGTTAAATTTGATAAACCAGGAAACCCACTAGATAGACATGAGACTTGGCGCAAATGCAAATGTCCAGAGTGTGGCGGGCCGGCATTAAGAGAAACCGACACAATGGACACGTTTGTGGACTCAAGTTGGTATTTTACAAGGTTCACATCTTATAACTCGACAACACCCACCAACGAAAAAGAAATAAATTATTGGATGAATGTAGATCAATATATTGGTGGTGTTGAGCATGCTATACTACATCTTCTCTACTCTAGATTTTTTGCAAGAGCTATGCATCACTGTGGTCACCTACCCAAAAGCGCTATCGAGCCTTTTGACGCACTCTTCACGCAAGGAATGGTGACACATGCAATATACGAACGGGATAATGCAAATGGACGACCAACATATTTTTATCCAGAAGAAGTAGACATAAAAGACGGTAAAGCATTTTTAAAAAGTGATGGCAGTAAAGTAAAAATCATTCCCTCAGCAAAAATGTCTAAATCCAAAAATAATGTTGTAGACCCTGTAGCAATAATTGATGATTTTGGCGCGGATACTGCTCGCTGGTTTGTTCTCTCCGACAGCCCTCCAGAAAGAGACGTAGAGTGGACAGCGTCTGGTGTGGAAGCCGCTAACAGACATTTGACCCGCGTTTACAAAATTGTTTCAGAAATAATCAAAGACAATACACCTAACAACGAAAATGATACAAGTCTTACGAAAGAGACACATAAAGCAATTCACGATGTTACAATGGGACTAGAATCGTTTGGCTTTAACTCAGCAATAGCAAGGCTCTACGGATTTACAAATATCCTAGCCAAGTCAAAAGCAGGTGCTGATGCCAAGCAAGCTGCTGCAAAGGCTCTAGTTCAACTAATGGGGCCAATGACACCCCATTTAGCGGAAGAGCTGTGGGCGGACTTAGGTGGAGAAGGTCTTGTCGTTTCTGCCGATTGGCCAAAAGCTGA
>NZ_CBFHHX010000010.1:0-84116 GCF_965655845.1 Candidatus Salinivivens marinus | reverse complement strand
CCCTAAGCTTAAGGCCTGGCATAAGTGGTTCATGACTTGGCGACTTACCAACAGAAATTGTATTTTTATTTCGCATCCTTGGGAGGCAGGACGAGATAACAGCCCCGATTGGGACAATGCAATGAGAGCAATTAATCCCGTCGGTGTAGGAGAATATACGCGGCGTGATACCAGCCATGTCGATGGATCAATGCGTCCAACTAAAGAAGATTATGATCGGTATCTATGGTTGGTCCAACGAGGTCGCAAACTAAAGTGGGACGAAGAACTCATGTCGGTGAATAGGCCTTTTGAGGTTGCGGACCCTACAATGACATTCATACTACTCCGAGCATCTCAAGATTTGTTACACATGGCGGAAGCCCTTGATGTCGATAATATCGAAATTTCCGAATGGTGCTCCAGGCTCAGGGAAGGGATCGAAACGCTAAGAAACCCAGATGGAGGATTCTTTAATGCTATTAACTGTCGAACCAATGAACACTCAGGAAATATAACATCTGCATCATTTCTGAATTGGTATGCAGGAATTGATGATGACGAAACGCTTAAGATTTTAACAAAAACTCTTGAGGAAACGAGATATCCTATTCCCAGTCTCTCAATTAACTCAGAAAAGTTCGATGGAATGAGATACTGGCGTGGGCCAACCTGGGCGATTTTAAACTCTTTAATAGGGGTTGGTTTGTACGAAATGGGACATGTAGCGGAGGCAACACTGTTAAGAAAAAGAACACAATCTTTAATAATTGAAAAAGGTTTTGCAGAATATTTTCATCCTATCAATGGCACACCAGGCGGCGGTGATAGCTTTACTTGGACTGCAGCGGTTTGGCTTGCTTGGGCTTCGCCATCGAACGGAGAGTACTAATGGGTTCTATAGAGTTGTCTAGTATAGAAAAATGGTTTGGTGAAGCACAAGTCATAAAAGGCATCGATCTTAACATTAAAGCTGGTGAGTTCATCATTTTTGTTGGCCCCTCTGGTTGTGGCAAATCAACATTACTAAGGATGATCGGTGGTTTAGAAGAAACCTCTAGAGGTAAAATAACCCTAAACGGCAGAGATGTAACAGACGAACCACCTGCAAAACGTGGCCTTTCAATGGTTTTCCAGTCTTATGCTCTGTATCCCCATATGTCAGTAAGAGAAAATATGGGTTTTAGCCTAAAGACCGCAGGGAAAAACAAAGAAGAAACTAGAAAGAAGGTCATAGAAACAGCTAAAGTTTTAAAACTGGAAGAGCTACTTGACCGCCATCCTAAAGATTTATCTGGAGGACAACGACAACGTGTTGCGATTGGACGATCCATCGTGCGAGCACCCTCTGCTTTTTTATTTGATGAACCCCTCTCTAATTTAGATGCTGCATTGAGAGTGGAAATGAGACTCGAGATTGCTAAGCTTCATAAGTCACTTAAATCAACTATGATCTACGTGACACATGACCAAACAGAGGCAATGACGCTTGCAGATCGCATTGTTGTACTGGATGATGGGAAAATAATACAGGTGGGAACTCCTCGTGAATTATACCAAAACCCTGCAAATCTATTCGTTGCTCAATTTATTGGTTCACCTAGAATGAATATTATAAATAGTAGCGACCTAACCACTTCTGCCATCGATGACATTAGTTCAAATAAGCAACTGGGGGTTGTTCCTCAAAAACTTGGAATTCGCCCGGAGCATATAAAAATAGATTCTAAAAGGCAGAGCGCTATCAATGGAAAGATCGATGTGATTGAGTACTTAGGTGCCGATAGTTTTCTGTTCGTAGATTGTGCAGATTTAGGGGTAATTACAGTACGAGTTGATGGATCCCAAGAGTTCAATTTAGGTGAAACGATTACCCTGAAGTTTATGAGGGAAAATACTCATTTTTTCGACAGCAGCGGTGCAAAAATATAAATTTTAGAAGCAAGCCATATTTATGAAAAGATCTGAAATAAATAATATAATATTAGAAGCTAATGAGATGATTAAATCCTTTGGGCATCATCTACCGGACTTCGCGTATTGGTCTGTTGAAAAATTTAGAGAAAAACAGGAAGAAGCAAAAGAAATCATTCGAGCCGGTTGCGGCTGGGATATTACTGATTACGGTAGGGGTAACTTTCAAACCACTGGACTTTTCCTATTCACACTGCGAAATGGAAAGATGGCAGACTTAGCATCCGGAAAAGGGATGTGTTACGCTGAAAAGCTACTTATCTCTCGGCATAACCAGGTAGCACCGATGCATACTCACATTAAAAAAGTAGAAGATATAATAAATCGTGGGGGGGCAAGCCTAGCGGTAGAAATTTTTGGATCAGATCCACATGGAAATTGTGATGAGGAGAAAGGAGGCATCGTTTTTTGTGATGGCATAGAACGATCTTACTCCCCAGGTGAAATTATTATTCTAAAACCTGGTCAGAGTATAACTTTATTACCTGGAGATTGGCATGCTTTTTGGGGTCACGACGGCGATGTCCTTGTTGGTGAAGTTTCTACTGTAAACGACGACGTGATAGATAACATTTTCCGTGACGAAGTCTCGCGGTTTTCCTACATTGATGAGGATACCGCACCAATTCATTTACTAGTTAGTGATTACCCAAAGTGGTTAAATGCATAATCTTTTACTACGTAGAAGTTCACCAATAAAGAAATGAATTGGCAGGTTAGCTTAAGCGTTACGGGCATTCATCAATTGAACATCTTCGTAGTGTAGCTCGGGATCGAATTGTTGAACATGCTCCGGTAAGAAGAAAAAGCTGAGCTTATAATGGTGGATACGAAAAAGCATCTCAGCTCTATTTTTCTAAATTAACCCAAATGCACTTTAAAATTTTTTAACAGTAACCTTAGCTCTTTGACTGTAAGCAAAAGTAAATCGTCTTTGTACAGAGTTCAAAACATTTCTTAATCTAAATCAGTGCAAATTTTAATTCTTATTACTACAGTATCTGTACTTTCAAAAAAATAAGCGTAATTCACACTACTAAAATCAATTCTAGGAGATTAAAATGGCAAAAAAATTAAGTATTATTCGTTTCAAGCCAAAACCAGAACATTATGAAGCATTTTTGAATGATGTGATCGAAAACGGAAAGGATCGTGATCCAGAATTTCCACACTTTTGCGTAAGGGCAGGTGATGAAGTGATTGCGGTTGTAGTGCGAGATGCCGACAACTTTGAGCAAAAAGCCCAGGATGGTGTAGTAAATTGGCTGGATGAAAGAAGACCAATGCTACAAGAATATGACCCCGTTAACCGTCACACTATTCCTCTGTCAGGTGATCTGGTTGAATAACCGAATACCGGCAGCAGGACAAACCTAAATATCATTATATTACATTACAATCTAAATTTAAGTTCACGGTCATGCGAAAAGGAAAAATGATGCCCAGTATGTTAGTCACTGTCAAAATATCTAAAGGTTTCAAAACTTGGACAGAAATGGCGAAGTCGATGGAGGAGAAGGCTGGTGCAGAAGGCGCCAAGATAATTTGGGCGGCAACTAACCCAGATGAGTCTTCTGTCTATGTGATGATGGACGTACCAAATCCTGATTTCATGCAGACATTCGGCTTAAGACCTGATGTTGTGAAAGCAAGGGAAGAAGCAGGTGCGGATGTATCATCAACTACTGTAATCACTCCAATCGGTGATTACTGGCTTGGAAATTAGTCGAAATATAGATTTGAAAATAATTGCAGTCTGAAAATTTTTAATTGGCGTACCTTACAGTTGGGAGCGGAGCAGTGGAGTGCTCCGCCCCATAATGTTAAACTATTGGGAGAGTGGCAAGTAACCATGCTTACCGCGCACTATTTTTGTCGTGACACATTCTAGATACGCCCTGACTGCTTTATTGGATCAAATAAAAAATTTTTATTCGATTTTTTTCAATTTAGACAACAAATAATAAAGCTCCGGCAATTACTCTGCACCTAGCAAGCTTTTCCACTCAGCTTCAGAAACTATCTCCAGCTTACCCTGCTCAACCGATTTAATTGCGCCCATTAACTGAGCAACCGTACCAGGTTTCTCCCACTTTCCGTTGATATTTCCGTCTTTGTCGAGATTATACGAAATGGTTTTTATACACCCTGAAATTTCCTTATCCTCAAAAAAATAGAAGATATTATTGCTACCAATGGGTCGAAAGAATACGGACATATAATTTCTTAATTAATCAAAATTCGCTTTTGATGAATTTAATTCAGCCATTATATTAGCTTTAAGAATTAAGGCTTTTACCATTTTTTCAGTCTTGCTCAATTTCGTCAAATCCACATTAAGTGATCTACAATACTCACAGTTGCACTGCTGCTGGTGTCTCGGAAAAAAATTATTAAAGCCATGATCAGGTATCATTACTAATCCTAAATTAATCAACCGGACTGAAGCCGAGCTCTGTAATTATGATTTGTAATATTTACGTAAGGCCACTTTGATTGGATCACACTAAAAAGATCACCAAGAATTTTTAAAGAATATTCAACGATGAATTTAATGAAGGTTTCTGATTTTATTTATACTTCGCGAATGTATTCGCCTCTTGCCGGGTAAGCGTTTTCTATTACAAAATCGAGCGCACCAATCAATTCAGAGAAATAGAGGCGAACGAATGGCATAGTCTGAACAGAACCATAATAAAGAGACTGTTCAGGCGTGACCATGAATAAACCAGGCTCTGGAAATAAGTCAGGTTCCTCAATGCCAATTGAAGTTTTCACGCGAGATGTTGAAATATAAAGACCCCAATCACGAGCGTTCTTCAAACTTAAATTATATCCAATTCGCAGCGTTTTTGCTGAAATCCGCTTAGCCATTTCACCTGCTCGCTCCGCACCATCTGTAATCACTGCTATTGTGGTAACACCCCTTTTTTTAAACTCAGGCGTCAAACGTTCGAGCTCATTAAGGTATGTTGCGCAAATTGGACAATGCAATCCACGTTAGAAACAAATTACAGTTCCCCGTTCAGAAGTTTCATTTGCCAAGTTAAAAGTTTCGCCATTCACTGTGGGTAATACTAAGTCTGGAGTTTTTTGTCTTGGGGTTAGCATGTTGGCTTTTTTTTAAGTTTGATAAAATTTTATACGCATAGATATAAATTAAGTATATACCATTTACTTTAAGTTTTAGTTTCAATTTTAAGAATACATCTTTTTCTTGCGTTCCCGCGTCTCATCGGTCCCTTGTGACGATCCATCATGAAATGAACCAAACCACCGATCCCAAGGCATTTCAACGGTCCCATAATTACATTCGAAATATCTGTGATGAAGTTGGTGAAAAAAATCACCTATATTAGCCCTCTCTTTATCCGCAATGTAAAGCTTCTCAAATCCAGAATGAGAGAAAATTGGATGAATTGACTGCATATAGCCATGAAACATTATATGCAAAGGGTGGCTCGGCACAACGAAGTGGATCAGAAAGTTGGTGTAGAAAACGAAATGCTCGATCGGATGCATTGAAATGCCTGACCACGGTCCAACATTGATATTTCTGTGATGGACGGCGTGGGCAATACGATAGAGTGGAGGCCAGTGGAGTGCGCGGTGAACCCAATAGAAATGAAAGCTTGCCCATAAAATGAGGAAAGGGAACATCAAAAAAAACCATATCATATTGTCTGGGAAAAGAAAGGCTGGCGCGTAACCATTCGCCATAGCCCAAAAGACGATGCATTGCATCATTGACCACTGAGTAACACCACTTATCAGAGACCAGAATATATTATCGTGAATCTGATTACGGAAACTGAAAATTCCGTTATTGGTTGCAGGTTGCCGTGCATCAAACTTAAAATTCTTATCTTGGCCTTTGACAGTATAAAGCCAAAAATGCAGTAGCCCAGCGCAAACTATATGAGGAACAAGATTAGCAAGCCATACTCTAATTATCCAATGCAACCGAGGATCTTGCATAACATCTAAAGATGGTAAAATCGCAAAATATGCGATAATTGATAAAATAATAGCGAGGGTTGTGGTAGATGCTGCCAACCAATACGCAGAATACCACCGTAAAACTGGCAAAAATTTTGGTGGCCATTCAAACAGCGGGTTCATGGAAACACCTTTTTTAGGTCGGTAGTTCCAACGAGTAGCCTCTGTATCTATTCGATATTTTGTCACTTAAATTCACCACCACCGCCAAAGCCACCCATCGAATTCTTGTTAGTGCTAACCTTTATTTTATTCGATGTCAGCATTTTAAAACTTACAAATAAACAGGCAATTATGCCACATACCAAACCGATTAAAACAAAGTAAGCAGAATAGTATTCATTAGAAACCCATGACGCAATAATGATCGAAATGACTGCGGCAGTACCAAAGATATATATTTTATATGTTAGTATCATCCATAAACTCTTCATTTCCCTTTAGAACTAAACCCTAGGAAATAGTAATATTTATTTTAACCTCAGGCTTATTGTGTTCACAATCCAGTGTATTAGAGTTACATCAAGTAACCAATAGAAAAAAACTGAGGGAAGTAGCTTGAGTGTAAACGAGTGCTCTTTCTGAAAATCCCCATCAGTGGTCCATCATTATAATGCAGTCAATTGCATTACAATTGGTCCTACGAACTCTTCAACCATTACATTATTATTGTCTTTGGTAGATTTGTTTCTTGCTTCCTCGAGCTTTTTTCGTTCTGCAGTCGCTATCTCTTCCGAGGGATATACGATCAATGCCTGATGGTGATCATCATCAATTTTCCACCATAAAACTTCTTCAGGTGGAAACTCGCCTTCGTAACTGTCCCGATAACCTTTCATCATTGATTGAAGATGACTTGGATCTGGCACACCACCCGACCATCTCCACTTAGTATACACTGCATATTTCATAGTAATCTCCTTATTTGATACTCAATTACGTTAATAAGATTATTTCGGTTTAGTTAAGTACAAAATATGTAATTAAATAAACTATACTATCTCATATACCTGCGACAATATATGCATTGAATCGAATATGTTTAAAATTAATTATGATTTGTAGCCGGCAGGGCAGGTTCGGATCAGTTTTCTCTCCCTATTGAACTGATCCGCCCTAGCTGGAATTAAAACTTATAGAAAACTATCCGGTTAACAAACCCAATGTTTGTGATAGCGCAGAGCACGCGTGCTTTGTCAGGCACCTAAATTCTTACTCATAAGGATAATGTCACCCGTATCTTGAGAGAATGGAAATGGTATTAATTCTCTCCGAGCTAATTCTGCATATCCATTACTGGTATATGTTTTTAGAGCAATTTGGTTAATTTCTTCCACCTGAAGAGAAATTTTTTTTGCACCGCTAGCTTTTGCCTCTTCTTCAGCCCTTGCCAAAAGTGCATTTGCATGACCTTGCCCTCTATATTCAGGCAGAATAGATATGGCCTGAAGCAGCCATGATCCAGCCGCTATTTCTTCGAGTTCTAGAAATGGTATCCACCATTCTGGTTCTTCTTTATAATTAATTTCAGGATATGGATTTGCCACTCTAAACCCAAAAAATGCTCCTAAGAGTTTATTGTCTAATTCTGCTATTTTCCAGTTTTTATGAAATGATTTCCCATCATCATTAGTACGAATATTCTCACGACCAAATTCAAAGAAGGACTGCCCCTCAGCTGCATATAAACTCCAGAAATATGCAGGTATTCTTCTGCCTGCCGCATCAAGAATTAGAGCGAGCGTCGTGCAATCATCGGCTGTGCCACCTCTAAATTTCATGTTGTATCACTCATAAACTCAGTACCAGCTTGGTTAGCAAAGAGAAGAACGAATAGGAAGGTTAGTAGTTTTTCATTTTTTACATATTAACCTTCTCCAAACAATAAACGAACATCAAGTTCACAAGTAAGAGTCTTGTTCTTCGGAACGCGTTTACTACGTTGTTATGTTGGTTGGTGCCTCTAAAACTCCAAAGTCTTTTGAAGTAGGGTTCACATGGTTTTCACTATTCATGACCATGCTAAATATTTCTCCCGCTTTATAAGCCTCGCAATGTTCTTTACTCTCCCAGATATATACACCGCCATAAACTTTGTTTTCCTCATCACCCAACCAATGTTTACTTACTAGTCCAGGAATAGACGCAAAATTTGGAGCCAACTCTGTCGCCCCTGATAAAAAATCGTCATGTGAAACATTTATACCAAAATTAATTACTTGAATATGCATTGAACTTCTCCCTTTGAGTTCAGTCTTGAGCCTGATCTAAGTTAATGATTTTGATGCCGTTTAAAAGTACAATTTTTGTATCGCAATACTCAAATCCATAAAACAACCTGAAACACAATTTAGTTTTTTTATTGCTATGTATTACTTTTTAATTTTTACACCTTGGCTAATAGACATGTTAAATTTTACGCTTGGGCTATTGGACTTGATGATTTTTTCGCCTCTGATAGCCTGTTCAGCATAGAAATTACATCCATTTACCAGCATCAATGTAAATATGGCTAGTAGTTTTTTCATCTCAAAAACCTCAGCAGTATAGTTAATTTAACGCTCAACAAAATGCAGGATCCTATTGCTAAGTAGACTTGGGTATTTCCATACTTGAGACTAATATCCAGTGGCATTTTCCCAAGTGGCAGACGGGATAAATATGGCCAAAATATTCCGGCTCAAATAACTATTACTCCCATAACCAAAAAGATCTTTTGAACCACGAATGAACCCTTAATATTCCTCGATACATTCCATTAAACAGCTTCTTTGCTTTGCACCAGATACGACTTATGTTCCATTACAGCCATGTTTAGGTATGTGTGGAAATCCAACACTTCGCTGCGCTACGTAGCTAAAACTTTTACATGCCACAGATGAGTAGAGGGCCATATGCTACAGCAAAACCACGTCTGCAAAACGCCACGCAACCAAAATGAACATTACAATTAATACACTGTAAACAAATACATTAAATAAGAATCTCATGTGTAAAGGTTAAACCTAGAGGCGATATTCTCAAGAATTTCAGATGTGACAAATTAACTCCCACAAATTAACTTTATCCTTTTAAATACCGTCAGCCTCCCATAACGATCAGCTCAGTTTTCAGGGTTCAGCAGCTTTAACCTAAGTTGAGCTAATTGCGATTGCATATAGATAAAAAATACAAATTGTACCTGCCCACCAAAGACAGCTTCTAACCCAAGTAATTAAAAATAAATAAGCGACAAAATATAAAATTCTCACGATTAGAAAGATTTGGAGAGCTATAACCGTTTCTTTTGCGCTTTGTCCAATTAGCGCCAACGCCATTACTGCAGGCAAAACAAATACCAAAGAGACAATAGAGTTCTTAACCGCTCTGTCTGATCTACCAGCGATACCAGTTAAGGTGATATGTTCTCTACGCTCTGCTAAAATCGTCATACCGTGTTGCTGCGTTGCTAAATAAGACTGCACAATTAACATAATGATTACGCTCAGCGCATAGAATAAAACGAGTTGCATTTCTGGTATCATAAAGACCCTATTTGATGAAATTTCTACAACTTAGCAAGCCAAGCGAAGTGGTGCAAAATAAAGGCATAGTCATGCTGCTAAATCGTCCATCGCTTTTCCGTAACACTCGTTAAGTTTAGCTCTTATCTCTTCATCAGTTGCAAGATTGCCTAAGTCACCTTTAACCTTCCGTATGACATCTTCATCACCAGCTTCTTCCATGTCGGACTTAATAACTTCTTTGGCATAATTTTCTGCATCATCACCAGACTTGCCTAAAAGTTCTGCCGCCCACAGCCCAACAAATTTATTACGCTTTGCCATAACTTTAAATTGCATTTCTGCATCATTTGCATACTTTGACTCAAACGCTTTTTTCCTGTCATCAAAGGTGTTCATTTTATCTCCTTAGTCGTTACTTACTATATGAAATATGCGGCATTGATTTAGTTTCAATAGACTGCGTCGTTTATTTTAAACTCATCTTCGGCAGCAATCAGTCTTACCGCTTTTTACGCTTCCATGTGCCACCATACTGATAAGTCTTTTCGTGCTCAGCCTTAATTTCCGTGACGCACTTACCACACAAGAACGACCATTCTTTCGCACCATCGTATCTACAGCGGTACAAAGCATCCTCCTGAACTTCACAGATATGGCACTCTTTGGTTCTACTTCGCATCAATTGAGATTGATGAAGACATTGCTTCACGCTCAAAAGAAAATACACAAACGCCTGTAAATTTTGTCATTTTGAATAAAAAAGCCTGTTTTATATCTTCTATAATCTTTGGAATATCTTTTTCAAAATCATTCATGGCTTTAACATCCTGAAACCTGACACTAATCGAAAGATCACCATCTTTCCCAACGGTCACTTGCAAACCATGAAAATCAAATACAGATATGCGACTTTTCAAAAGTTCACATAAACTTTGGGCAGCTATTTTGGCCTCAGAAACGTTACTAAATTTCAACTGCAGTTGCGAAGAGTACATTGCAAACTACTCCATTTTCTCAAGCAGATCTTCCAGTTGGCTACCAACGGAAGGGACATTTACTTGAGCGCCTCGATAGCCATCTTCAGCAAGTCCTAATTCTGCTTTTAGGTCGACACCATCTTGAGTTAGCATCCAGTTCCCATCAATTTGTGTAATTATTCCATCTTTCTCCAAGGCGATAATTACCTCTGGTAGTGCAGCCCCATGAGCGCAAAAATCAAGGAAGCCAATAAGCTCAGAAATTGTACCATCTGGGGCAAAACGGACAAACCGTCCAAGCAAAGCCCCAATCTCTGATGCGTATAAGTTGGCTTTTTGGGTTCGAAGAAGTATTTGGTCTGTAGTTGCCTTAGCGAGCTGGCGCATCATTCGCACCTGCTCAGGATTTAATCGGATTGGACGCTTATGAAAAGCGCATAAAGTGCCTAGAACAACGCCCTCTGTCGTATTCAGAGGAAAGCCAGCATATGCCGAGACATTCATTGGCGGCTTGGTCATCATAATTCCCGCAAACCGTTCATCCTCAGAAAGGTCGGCAATGATAAATGGTTCTGGGGACGCTAATGCGTATTGGCAAATTGAGATATCTTGAGGCATAGCCATTAAAGGATCTACCGGTATACCACAACCACCCACCGTAAACTGGTTCTTACCGTCAAGAATATTGACCATACTGAAATCTGCACCAGTGACGAGCTTAACCATTTCCCCAAATATTTCAAACTGGCTAGAAAGATCTTGACCGATAATACCAGTCTCTGCCACCTTAACTCGCCGTAGTGCTTCATTCCTAGGAACTACTGGCTTTGCCATCTTTCTCGAGGTCGCTGCGGCAACCCCCATCTGTACAAAATCCTTAAACCCGAAATTTTTGATAATACGCCGTAATGACACTTGAAGCTCCGTTTTCGAATATAGTCCATTATTTTTTTAAAAAAGCAATCTATATGCAGCACTTTAAATCAATGCTTTTATTTTACTGTGGCTCCGTAAAAAAATTATTAGCATCACATTTTTTCGGAAAAAATGTGAGAGTAGGATATTTGCATATCATACTCGCTTGACTTTTGATCCGCTGCCCCTCCGGATGTCCACATAGTCTACTAGTCCACAGGCAACCTTACCCCTACTCACAATACCACTTATCACTCACTAAAGCCCTTATTTTTACAGATTGGCTCAATTAACAAACTTATAATGGTAAAAGACCAATAAAATGAATAGGATAAGAATTAATTAAAAATATATCGAGGAAATTTTTGATTATGGACGCGAAAACGATATTATCAATGTGGGAGAATTATTTTCCGAAAAAGTGGATTACCTTTCTGAACACCTTGCGGATGATTTGGTTATTGAGTTTATGGGTAAAGACAGTTCTTCTCAAACGAAGGAAGAGCATATTGCTTGGTGTGTTTCAGATGAAAGCCCAAGAATAGGCGGATTTAAGGTTATTTTTGAAGAGAATGGCGTAGCAGTTGGAACCCACACTGCTTTTAACCCTCAAGGAGAGGGAAGAGATGTCATGTATTATGGAAAGTTCGAAAACAATAAAGTCACTGAATGGAAAGTACTAGTTTCAGTCCACAATGAGAGTTAGGCAGCTAAACGCTTATTATAAAAATTGGAAACACTTTTAAAAATATCGTGTGTAAGGATACTTTTATCTTTGAATATAGCTTCAGATTGCATACTGCCCGGAAAAGCGAAACACTTAAGCTCAGCACTCATTGCGGCCTTTAAGCCATCTAAGTTATCTTCTATGGCTATAACTTCGTGGGGCAGAAGACCAAGTTTTTTCAAAGCTAAATTATAGGCATCTGGTTCTGGTTTTTCGTACTTAACCATTTCATTAGTGATAACTACGTCAAATTGATCTCGATTAATGCACGTTGCAGATAATATTTCATGAACATTACCACACGAAGTCGTAGTAACTAAGGCTAATTTTAAGGCTCTTTCACGCGCTAGATCGATGACTTCGTTAATTCCAGAACGAATAGAAACGGGCTTTGTTGCGAGAAGGCCTTGGAACATTGATGTTTTTGTAAGGTGAATAGACTCTACATCAACCGCTTCACCTCTTTGGGCAGCATAACATTGGATGCGCTTTTTACCTCCAGCAATTTCGAGCATCTCAGTATATTCATGCGGAGACCAGACCCATTCAAGTCCATGCTTCTCAAAAGCTAGATTAAATGATTTCAACTGAAGTTCTGACGTATCTGCAATTGTCCCGATTGATCCTAAAAAAATTGCTTTCATAATAATCGACCTCCATTGATTTAAAACTATACGACGAAGCCTCTCCGTTAGATCAATGAAATCTTGTGTCAATTCAGTTTAAAAATACGCCGAGTCAGTGAGGAACAATTGCAATAATCCTAACTGCTCAATTTTTGAAATTTTGAACACATTTGATTTTTTAATTAACTTTTCTAGTTGATAGCCATTATGGAAAATAAAAAAACAGCTCTAATCATAGAAGGCGGCGGTCAAAGAGGTGTATTTTCTTTTGGAATAACTGACACTTTTATCGCTAGGAATTATGATCCATTCGATATTTATATTGGTGTTTCAAATGGCGTGGCTGTTCTCTGCTGGTATCTAATTAGAGAAACTGACAATAATTTAGAGAAAATGCTCTATGCTGCTAAAGGTGACTACCTCAGTTACAAGAATATTTTTACAGGAAAAGACATATTAAAATTTCATCAGATGTACGAAGATGGTGAGAAAATGTTTAAACCAAGTATGGATAAAATTAAAAATAATTTGGAGGGGAAAGAGTATATTGCAGTTGTTACAGATGCGATTGAAGCAAATGCTGAATATTATTCATTTGGGGATGGTGATTGGATGCCAAAAATGATCGCTTCTGGAACCTTACCTGTGTTGGTAAGAACACCAAGCTTAATAAATGGACGTAGGAAATTTGATGGAGGAGTTGCAGATCCTTTACCAGTAGAAAAAGCATATGAAATGGGAGCAAAAAAAATAATATTAATTAGAACATATGAAGAAAAATTTAAAAGGAAGATGAAGCTTGAAAATTATATTGGTGCTTTATTTTCAAAAAAATATCCAAAATTGCGAAACGCACTATTAAAACATGACAAAACTTATAATCGGGCACTCGATTTTATAAAAAATCCTCCGAATGATTGTGAGATTGTCCAACTATGCCCTCCCAAAAAACTAAAATCAAAAAGAGACTCAAAAAATACTGAGATTCTAAAAGCAGACTACAAATTAGGAAAAAGAGTTGCTGCAGAATATTTAGATGGTCTTGAGGACTGAGAAAAAAATATGTTGGCTAGGAAACGGCAATTAACACATAGATCGGTTTTTAAAAAGTTTGGCAAACGAAGCTTTTAAATCCAAACAGAGTTCACAAGCGTATACAATACAAAGTGTAGCCGTATTTTTTAAACTTAAAATAAAGTGAGGAAAGACAGGTGAGACAACTACTGTTCATTTGCGTCATCTTACCAAATTTTTGTTTCGCAGGCGTTGACGCGCGGATGTTGTACATCAAGGCCGTGGAGGGTTTTTCAACTTGTGGGAATGCATTAATGCCTTGGGGTGGTAATGGTTGGCGACCAGATGAAGCTGAAAAGCCATATGTTTTACAGGCAAAAATAAATCGGACAAAGATGCAGACTGAAATTGACGAAGCGTTTTATGCCGAAGCTAATTTGGAAGAGCTTTATGTTGCTCTGACGAATGATTTTTACAAAAAAACGGCCTATATTACGGCGAGTTTGAAAAAATTGCCTGCTGAAGACCACTCTATGATCTGGAACAACTTGTTTGAAATTGATAAAGATGCGCGATTAATAAGAAACAAACTAGTATCTGACTTTCGTCTTCACGCGGAGATAATAAAAATGTGCGCTGATGGTTTAAACGACCCCACAAATTAACCGCAATATCAAGAGGAGCTTAAGGCTTGTATCTTTTATCTATTTTATGTGTGGCTTCACTATTTGGTGGGATGTTACTTTTTGCAGGCGGCTTTGGGACCTTGGCTTTCAAATTATTAGACAAGGCCGCAGCACGCTCGTTTATCAGAGATACTTTCCCATATTTCTACCTTTATGTATTAGCAAACTCTGGAATTGCTGCTGTCCTAAGTTTCTTTGAAAACAAATCAGCTTTTCTTTTACTTATTCTAATATTTGTAACCACTATTCCAAATCGGCAATTTCTTATGCCTGCCATCAACAATGCTGCGGATACCGGGAACAAAAAAACTTGGGGAATGCTGCATGGGCTGTCCGTAATTATTACTTTAACGCACATTGCCATTGCCGGAGCTGCATTGAAATACCTTTTATAGAAAATTGTGATAACTCTTAGTAAAATTTTCACAATTTGCTGTCCACTTCTACGAACCGCTCTACTTTTCATTGTCTTATATAAGACAGATTAAAATGTACCGATTTATCGTAGTAACACTAATCTCAGCTTTAACTGCTTGCAGCTTTTCAATGGATTATTATCATTCACCAAATTTTAACTCGAGCTTAAATCGCTTTCAGCATCCTGATGGTGACCCAAGCAATAAAAAACCATCTGAACTCTTTGCGATGATGAGAGAATTTTCTAAACGAAAATACGATCAATTTGAACACAATGGTTTTCCCGTTGAGATTTCAGAACAGAACGAAATATCAACGTTTTTAGATAGTGTAATGTGGATAGGGCAATCGACAATACTATTGAACTACAAAAACTTGACAGTTCTAACCGATCCTCAATTTTCAAATAGAGCATCACCACTGTTTTTTGGTGGACCAAAAAGAGTAACTCCCACACCGTTTAAGATAGGAGACTTACCAAATATCGACGTCGTTTTAATAAGCCATAACCATTATGATCACCTAGATCGCTCTAGCATCAAAGATTTGGTCAAGCATCAACCGTCAATAAAATTTATGGTTCCGTTGGGCCTTGCTCAGACACTTTATAAATGGGGCGCTGTCGATGTAACAGAACTGGACTGGTGGCAAGCTGTTAAATTTCAGGAAATAGAAATACAGGCAACTCCAGTAAAGCACTGGTCGAGCCGTTCTTTGTTTGATCGTAATAAATCACTTTGGGCTGGATGGATGATAAAATGGGATGATTTTTCATTCTACTTTGCAGGTGATAGTGGATATTCAGGTGACTTTAAAGAAACAGCCAAAAGGCTTGGCAGCCCAACACTCGCAGCAATTCCTATCGGCGCTTATGAGCCTCGCCATTTAATGAAAGATGCTCACATGCACCCAGAAGAAGCGGTGAAGGCATTTGAAGATTTGCAAGCGAAATATGGAGTTGCTATCCACTGGGGAACATTCAAGCTAACGACGGAACGAATGGACGAGCCACCAGAGCGTTTACTTCAGAGCCTAAAAAATCAACGAATTCCCTATGATAAATTCAGAGCGCTCAGTCATGGGGAAAAATGGGATGCACCCTTTGCTAAAAAAATGTGAGAGTAGGTACTCACATATTTCAAAGCCGCGACTTTTGCCCCCCTACCTTCATTTTTTGATCCAGTTCCTGACTGCTAGCGTACCCCTATGCAAAAAGGAGACGAGCAATGTCCGCATCAAAAATTTTGAATGACTATGAGGCAGTATTAGCATATTGCTGTGACAAAACTATGAACGGCTACGAGCAAGCACTTCATTACGGACGATTAAGTGGTTATTTCGATAAAAATAACAAGCTTACTGCAATGGGTCACAAAGTTGCTCGATTGCTCGAAGACGATCTAGCTGCTTAATCTCTTTACGCTTGTATGTTTAGGACCGCTTAACCGTGTGTAAGACATACCCATGCAGGGGCCATAGTGGGTGTATGGGTAGTATGTATATACGCTCTTACACAGATAGGGTGTTGCTTATAGCCAAGCAGTTAAACATTAGCAGGATGAGTGTGTATCGCAGTTTGCAGGGTTGGTAATGGTTGCTCTTTATATGTGGTGATTTGTCTGCTTAGGGTATTTGATTCAGGTAAGAGGTAAGTATCGTCTGGTTGCATAATGATTAACCAAATAAAAAACCCGAAAGTAATAGGGAGAGGACTTTCGGGTTTAATATATCTAGGGCAGTTTCTGGGAGGAAGTACGCCCTGTAAGATTAATGTAGGTTTATATTCAGAAAACTAAATATGTTATTTATGCAAAGCTGGTATGCACTTTAATCAAATGTAATTTTCTAGAATTAAATTGGCCACTCTACAGTAAGCGTCCTCCCAAAAAGCACTAACTGGAGTGGCCCTAGTCCCTTAAGAACAATGGTTGTCGAGCACAGTTGTAAGTGATGAGTCAACAGTGTGGCTCTGACTAATAAGCAAACAGAACTACAGATAATATGGCTAATAGTTTTTTCATTTCTCACTCTGTTAAATTATCTGTAACCACATTTATCAAATGTCTGTAAATTTTATTATCCTTATATAAAAAGACGTTTGAAAATGTTATCAAGTGCCTATCTTTCTTCATGGTCACCTCAAGTGCGCCCATATCTTTTGTTTCAAATTTTTTTGTGACTTCCATTTTAGTTGCATCAAGCATACCATTATTAAACTGTTGTTTGGTATCTTTCATCCACTCTTCTTTGGTCTCTAAAGTTGTTTCTTGCACGAAGAGCATATCCTCATGCAAAAGACTTTCTAAAAGAGGCAAATCTTGGTTGGCTATGCCTTCGATAAATTTCTCTAATACCATCACCAATAAACCGCTACTTACTTAGCCAATTATCGATAAGGCCAAACTTGAAAAGTGTCCATCTAGTTCCGTAGAACGTTGACAATAACATCGCTGCATCAATGGCAAGCCATATAAATAAATTCATATTACCGCTATCTGTGGCACTGAATACAGCAGGAAGCACATACCTATCACCTAAGAAATAAAGAATTACAAAAGCAACTAATGACGGCACTCCATTTCTTATTAAATTCGATTTAGTAAACATTATAGGCAGATCTCACCAGTAAAACTCTACATCATTAATGCTATCTTTATTTGCTGCACTTCCTGTCTGCGCCAACGAGCCTTTGCAAGAATAAAAGGCTCATTTTGTAAGAATTAGTTTGGCATTCTTGGTGATGCGCAAAGTATACTCTTGATTATCTAATTTGATAATAGCTTTTTTTCCACCGTTTGTTAACTGTCGAGCATCGTAGATAAGACTACGGTGTATAGTCTCTTTTTTAACTTTAGGTCTTTTAAAATCTCGCTTTTCCATATTGCTAAAATCAATGAAACTCACAACGTAAAATATCTCCAAGCATTAGCTCGCCTTTAATTTCTCAAAGTATAAAAGTTTTGAAAAGTACAGATTTTGTATTGAATTTAAATGTACCTACCTTCTTAAATGCATCAATGGTAGCCATATTGCTTGATCAAAATGTTACAACTTTACTACTCACCACACATACTGGCTTAACACTTTTATACTCTACAAATGAGTATGTCTAAGTTGAGTCTGAAAGTTTTACTTGGTGCAACTGCGTTGATATCAAGCGCCAGTGTTGGGCTCAGTGATAAGTGTTTAGACGATCCAAACGGATGCAAGCAGGTAAAGTTTATATTTTAAATGATTTAGCAAGATTCTTTACTTCTCGAGAGGCCGTAACCTTTCCTTCAGAAACAAATTCCTCATGATTTTTTGTTACTTGTTCAAGATCGTATAAGTAGTTCACCATACAACCTAAAGATTGCAATTTGCCATTTTCTGAGTTGTCAGCTTCAACATGGATTTGTTCAACAATTGCACCGTTTCCTAAATGAAAGCGTGCAACTGGATCTAGTGGTAAATTATTACTTGATTTTTCATTTATTAAATAATGTGCTGTCAGAGAACGCAACCTGACCTCATCAGCAGAATTCCAATTTGGATGTGTTTTGCGCAACCAATTTCCCAGCCCTGGAATAGGTGAAAGGGTTATGAATTTCTTTATACCTTCTAACTCTAATGCGAGATCGGAAGCTACTTGTTTTATTAAAAAGTTACCAAAAGAAACATTTGCTAAACCAGCCTGGCAATTTGAAATCGAATAAAATACTGCAGTGTCAATTTGTTGAATTGCGACTTCTTCTCGGGCTTCGCTTAGTAACTCCTGTATGGAAGTAGGCATTCCTTTTGTGAGTGCCACCTCAACAAAAATTAGAGGTTCATCAGGAATAGCTGGATGAAAAAAAGCAAAACAGCGTCTATCTCTCGGTTCCAGTCGCAGCCTGAGGTCCTCCCAGCTATCGATAGCATGTACGGCTTCATATTCGATAATTTTTTCTAAAATGTGCGCAGGGCTCTCCCAATTTATTGGTCGCAGAACGAGAAACCCTCTATTGAACCAAGACGCAAACAAATGCTTGAAGTCCAAATCAAAAGCTTGCAACTCAGGACTTTGTTTTGCCAGACGCAGCAAGTCTGCACGCATCTCAACAAGTTTTTTTGTTGCTCCTGGAGGTTGATTGAGGCGTCTTACTAATTCTTGCCTGCTTGGTTCTGCAGCATTTGAAAATGCCTGATAAGTTTCACGGGATGGTAATTTTTCATAATCCTTAAGTGCCCTGCGCACAAGATCAGGGTCGATCGTCATCTGAGTAGATAAGTATTGGAAGAAAGATAACTTATCTAAATCGCTTAGACTCGAATATTTTGTGAGAACTTTGTTGGCTACAAAAAGTGCCGATGTTTCACTGGTAGTGCTAATAAGGGTATTACAAAGTTCTATTATTGATCTTTCATCTTGATCATTTTTAAAGTCTGATTTCCCTTGGTTTCGCTCGAAAATTGTCCGTAACAAGTCTGCTAAAATACTCATTTCTTTCATCCAACAATTAAAGATATTGCTATAATTCTGTTAACGAAATCTTAATAACTAAAAAATATCGAGCCTGTAGAGTGATACAGTTCCCCTATCGGGTTTGTGAAATTGGTGGGGGTAGGCCACTAACTTTCCCCTTTGGCTACACTGTTGGCTACAATAAAAAGCAGTCCTAGCGAACTCCTGTCGCTATCGAACCTGCCCCCACATCGGAGGTATACATTCATAAAATTTAAAACAATGCGACCAATTACCCTTATACTTGTTCCCTTGAGCACTAGTCTTTTTTAATTGGAGAGCTTGGTGCCTGGTTATTCAGTCATCTCTGACATAATATAAGCTTTGTAAACTGCGCCATTATCTTCATCCCACTGCATTTCTGCAGGATCAGACATAAATGCTCCTAAAGCTTCCATGTCTTTACAATTCATTGCACACATTACCTCATTATTGCCAAGATCAGCTAGACGATATTCAGTTATCCACTGACCCATTGGCCCAGCCATGTCTTTTTCAAGTTTGCCCTTTATCGCATTAAAGCCAGCAGCAATGGTTCCGTGAAAAAAAATGTTCATATGTTCATAGTAGATACTCCAAGTTATGTTTTGTCAGGAACCATACAGTATCCTGCTTCTTTCCAAGTGTTTTCCTATTATTGAGAAGTATCCTACTGACTATTATAAAATAGTACAAATTCTGTAGCTGGTTTTAGGCGAAGAGAACAATCGAAACTATGACTATATGTTTTTCATTAGTTTCATTCTACCTAAACTGAATAGCTTTACGGACACTATATGCGAAAGCGCCAACAAATATTGTCACTACTACTAGCAGGATAAGCCATCCTAGAGCCGTATAGTCAGACGGATCGCACGAAGCCACAAAGACGAAAAATGTCAAAGCAATTATTATCGCTTGAAAAACATAACCCTTCTTTTCGTCTTCAACTTTTTTAGGTATCACCAATTAACCTCTACATTTTTATGGCTCTCTTTGTTCATAGCTCTCGAGAACATAGTCTAACTCTTCTGTTCGGATAAGTTCATCTTGATCATCACCCGATGAATGAACAACAACCCACACACACTTTTTGTCACTTAGATTATAAGGTGCGTGAGGTACGTTATCAGGAATAAATATCTGTTCACCCTGCTTGATCAAAGTTTGGTTTTCAAGCTGCTTACCATGAAATAGTGTGCATTCGCCTTCTAGCATATAGGCTATAGTTTCAATGCCTCTATGTATGTGTGGCTTAGATTTAACACCAGGAGGCATAGGCAAAATATTCATACAAACCTTTTCTGCTCCAACGGTTTTCCTAGACACACCAGCATTGTATGTGACCCCTTGGGCTCCTTCATATTTCATACCCGGTTTCACTAGTCTTACACCGTCATCAGCCATATGGTACCTTTCCAATTTTATAAACATTTTAAAGAGTGATTAATTAGAATGAGATTTAGGGTTTTAGCCAGGCCAGCAACAAGGAAGGAGCTGCTGAACCAGACTATCTTTCGCTTATCTTAGCCTCTATCTCTGCCAGGCAACAGGTTTCTGAAAGCCTAATGAATGCTTTTATTCAAATCTCACCATTCCACAAGCTCTGTCCAGCGTTCCTAGGTTTGAAGCTTTAACAAGCATTTCCTGAAACTCTGCCGAAATACCAACTTCATCAATCGCCTTGCCTATAGCCACCATATCTGGTGCAGAATAAACAACTTGAGCTCTCTTCATATCTTCTGCAATCACAGGTGCCCACATCGTTACATTTACATCATGGCCAGCTAGCATATCTGGAACAGTAGATACCATCGCAGCCGCCTCCGCCAAATTTTTACGTGGGAGCACATACTCCCTTACCATGGCTGCATTGTGATCTGGATTACCTTCTCCAGCGACTACTCTGGCTAACTCTGGACCAGTCATATCTGCTGCAGGAGCAGCTTCTCTCTCTGCCATTAAATTGCTCCAAGCTTTATCATTTTGTAAACTGGCGCTTACTTGAAAGGCATGCTCAACTGAGTTGAAAAAAGAGTACATGTGGAGTGTTTCCGCTCCATATCCACCAAGCACCTGGGTAAGGTCAACGGCATTTGCACCATTATTTACCATTATCTTTGACGCTTTTCTCAATCGCTCTTTAGCCAACTCTGTTTTGCCACTATGTGGCTTTAAAACTCTTCTCGATCCAAACATTTTATCTCCTTTCATTAATTTTGGAATTTAAAAGGTCTGTCGATAATGGCAAGTTTATATTTTCCTAACTAGTACATTTCTTATACTTGCTAGAAATTTTAAAGTTAGAAACTCCTGTGGTAGTAATTAGTCTTGGTAATTTAGAGGGCACAAAAAAAGGAGTAAGTTATGAACACGGTACAGGATCGGGCAAATCGAATAGCAGCAGTAACAGTAAGAAGTAGAGACTTATTTTGGATATTCAGCATAACGGCCGTAATGCATTTTGTAGTGTTTGGCATCATCGCTTTTGGAGGTACAGCTGCCAATCTACCAATAACTGTTTTTATAATCTTCGGTACTATTATTGGTATAATGGGAAGTCTGGATTGTCTGGACGATATTAAGGCAATTGGCATGGATCGTGGAGAAGCTGAAGTTAATACACACTTTCAGAAACGTTTTGATAGTGTTCAATGGGGAGCATTTAAGGGACTAATAGTTGTTGGGTTCGGCCTGACGACTTTGGCGGAACTCTATGTGATGTACATGATGTAATCATCAGGTAATTTCGCAACCATCTTCGTAACTTTGGCAACTCTGGCAAATTAAGTGTGGGTTACAGAAAAGCGTTTTGGCTTTAGCCTTTTAAAGTTTTGATCAAATTTACAGTTACCTAAAAAAGAAAAGGGCTTAGCTTATATGGCTAGCCCTCAAAAGGTAAAGATAAGAATTGGGAGATGTTTACTAACCTTGGTTAACACGTACTATTTATGTCGTGACACACAGAAAGTTCGCACCAACATGTAGTTTGGATCACAGTTTGACTGTTAGGGTTTTAGAATTTTCTCTCGTATGGTGTTTGCCCACCAGTCAATTCTAAATTAAGTTGCATCACATTGTTGTTTAAGGCCACAAGGCCAAAATTAACTCCGTAAGGACCGTCAATGAAGTCTTGAAACTCCGAAGCTGATATTCCGTCTTTCACTTCCCACACGCAGTACATCGGCCCGTCTGGTCCCATTGGCATAAAAGAATGGTTGAAAAACCCTTTTTCCATTACCGATTTCTCATATTCTTTGCTGTCTTCTTCAGTCTGACCACCGACTATCCCCCACCATGCTTCTGACATGTTTGGTTTAATGTGATGATGTACAAGGTAGAATTGAGATGCCATTTTAGGTTCCTTTATTAATTTGTTTGAACCTTTTCATTAAATAATACCCACTAAAAAACAACTACAAAACTTGTACCATTATTCGAGCGACATTGAGTTTGGATCACAGTTGCAAAAAGTTTTAGTGATATGCTTCAATTTGCAGCCTCTAAAACACTCCAATTATAGATAAACCCATTATTATTTGGCAGGCAAACCCAATTAAAAATGCAAGTGTTCGCATCAAAGGAATAGCCAGTACATGCATCACATAGTGAAGCACTCTCACTATGAAATAAATCATCGTTGCTAGGGCGGTAAGTTCATTTCCTATACCCAATAGCAAAACTAAAAAGACTAATGGTGCAAATATTACTAAATTTTCAACTGCATTATTATGTGCGGCCTTAGATCGTATAGCCCAATCAGCATATTCCTTTGCTGCCTCATCAGGATATAAAAAAGCTTTATTTGGGCCAGCTCTAAAAACAGAGTGTAAAATCTGCGGGATCCATAACAAAGCAGTCATCAGAACAGTAAGAGCTAACCAATAAATCTCTGGAGAATTTGTATCAATCATTAATCTATCTTTCATGTCATTAATAATATTTTAATTTATACACTGACAACATCGGGTACCGTGCTTTAAAGAGAAGTACCCGATTGACTATTACAAAATAGTACAAATTCTGTAGTTAATTTTCACAATTTAACAGTCGCCAGTCGATATGCTTCATAAACTATAAAGTTGTCAAAAATACTCGCAGTATGCTGATCTTTATTGGACGATTACAAAGGAATTAACAGATGAAAACTGCTACAGAATTCTTAGATGCCTTTAATAATGCTTTCGTAAATAAAGATAGGTCTTACCTTGACCTAATTTTGGCAGATAACTGTAAAATTCATTTCACTGACCTTAATGAAACTATGACAAGGCAGGAGACACTCGACTGGTCTGAAACTGGTATTTGCAGTGGTATTGATGATTATGTAATCGTCAATGATACAGATGAAAGTATTGCTGGAACTCATGCTGCTTGGGGTAAGGCCGAAGATGGCGACTGGAAAAGCAGGTGCTTTATCTTTGCAAAGAAGTCAGGTGACAAAATTACAGAATGGTATGTTGACGCTCGACCTATGGATGAAGGAAAATCAGTTGAAATAATAGTAGCCACCCCTGTTAAACGTATATGGGATACTTTTGGTCTGCATTTTGGTCAGTACTCCAGATAAGCCATAAAGCATGGCATTAAGAATAACTGAGTGATGTCAGATGCTTAGGTTAGCTTTACTCTATAAAGTTAGGCTGTTTGTGGCGCACCGGGTAGGATTCGAACCCACGGCCCCTTGATTCGAAGTCAAGTGCTCTATCCAGCTGAGCTACCGGTGCTAATTTTTAAAACAAAACAATTTATAATCGCAAATTCACACGGTTATTTAAAAGTGTCAACAGGATGAATATAACTTAAGCCTTAGCCCGATACTCTTTACAACAAAATAACTTAAACAAAAGCGTAAACTATTAATTATCAAAGCCGCCAAAATTCTTGAACAAATTTGGATCACCGAAAATATCATTATATTCGTTTGTGCTTCCAGTTCCTCCGTCACCACCTTCTGATTCAAGCGACTCAGCGTTATTTTGAAGAAGTTTTAATTGGTCTGCAAAATTAGATTTTTTAGCATCTTCTGCCTTCGCAATGCAGTCACCGCCGTAAAGATTATTTTTGATAATCTGCTGCCAACCTAGGATTGCCATTAAAAATATAAATAAAATAACAAAAATTGATTTTGGAAGAATAAACGCTTTTTTGATATCTTCCTTTAACCGATCGCTGCTGATTTCTTTATACATTTTTGCTGCGCTCTCTAAAGCCTTTCTCTTTTCCTGACGGCGCCGAAAGAACTCATATAAGACTGCCGCTACAAGGGTCATACAAATGATGACAAAGGCAAGTGCACTGATTGCAGGACTAATTCCTAAACGCACTTTTGTAGCAATCACCGTCGTGAGTGTTTG
Source organism: Candidatus Salinivivens marinus (assembly GCF_965655845.1). Lineage (NCBI taxonomy): Bacteria > Pseudomonadati > Pseudomonadota > Alphaproteobacteria > Rhodobacterales > Paracoccaceae > Candidatus Salinivivens > Candidatus Salinivivens marinus. Next base: position 59,477 of record NZ_CBFHHX010000010.1, on the reverse strand, counting down.
CTCGGATAATATACTAAATACAGTTGTATTGTAATTTTCAAAAGAAGCTAGAAACGCAATAACAGCAGAAGATCCTATAGCAGGCATAAGATATGGAATCATTATCTTCATAAATACTTGAGTCTGGCTGGCGCCCAAGTCTAATGCCGCCTCTTCTTGAGTAGTATCAAAGCGTTGAAGCCGCGCAACGAAAATAAGAAAGCAATATGTAGATATGAAGCAAGTTTGACCTAAGATCGTCAAAAAGATACCATTTCTGCCTAACTCCGAAATAATTCCTTCACCACCAATCGTGGCAATTCGATCCCATAAAACAACCGTTGAAATCCCAATAACAACCCCAGGAAATAATACAGGCATTATGGACATAGAGTAAAAGAGCGTGCGCAACTTACTGTGCACCTGAGTTAAAACTATTGCAGCAGACATTCCAATTGGAACCGACAAAGTTACAACTCCAAGCGCAATAAATAGGCTCGTAATCAAACCAACGTGTAAATCCCTGTCAGCTGCTAAACCAGCTAATCGCTGACCATCATATGCAATTTTTCCCTCATTGAACCACCGAAAGCTAAAACACTCCCACGGAGTTATTGATGGGAATTCAGTCGAATTAAATGCTGTAACGCTCATAATAATTAACGGGCCAAATAAATATAGAAAAAATATAGAAATATATAGCCCAAGAAAAACTTGGAATGTACGGTTTGAGGTCATCTCACAACCTCACCGATTGTAACCCTAAATATACGCATCATCAAAAGCACAAAAGCCACTGAAACGACCAACAAAATAATAGAATATGCCGATCCACGTGACCAATTATCATTCATATTGAACCATTGATAAATAAGCTGTGTGAACCAAAATGTATTGGGGCTACTCAGAACTACGGGCGTAGCCAATGCTCCTGCTGTAAGCATAAAGACCATGGTAGACCCAGAAGCGATACCAGCTTTAGCATGAGGAATTACAATACGCCAATGCGTTCTAAGTGTTGAGGAACCCAAATCTTTAGCCGCCTCAAGCTGATTTGTATCCAAAGTTTCTAACGCATTGTAGAGCGGGAAAATCATCAAAAGTATATAGGCATATGTAAGTCCAGTATAAAGAGCGACGTCCAGAGCAATAAAGTTGACCGCGGCATCCAGGAGACCCATTTCCAACAACAAATTATTTATTACACCTTCACCGGCAAATAGAATTCGAATTGCAAAAGAGCGAAGAAGTTCATTTATCCAGAAAGGTATAATAAGAGCCAATATAAGAAGGCGTGTTGCGTTTGGTGTAGCTAGCTTTGCGATATAAAAAGCTATTGGGTAACAAAAGCACAAATTTATAATTGTGACTAAAATGGCGGTCCCAATAGTATCAACAAATACTCCAATATCCACATAGTTGTATGCGTCTTTACTCGTTTCAGATCCAAAAACAAAATGCTTATAATGTGTCAGAGTGTAGACATCATCTGGACCGCCTCTTAATAACGGTGGTAAGTTAGGTCGAAATGATAGGTCCAGCATATATAGCTGTGGAATTAAGATTAAAAAAATCAACCAGAACGTTATCGCAATTAAAAAAAACGTGGAAATAATTGATCCATTTTTTTTGAAAAAACCACCCATCACGCCAGTACCTCAGTCAAGTGCCAGCGGGCCGCTTGGCAAAACAATCGCACTCTCAGCCGAAAAAGACAGCTCGATAGTAGAGCCTGGTATTAGATCAGATGTGTCAAATACACTTGGCACACTAAATCGAGTGCTTTTATTTTTACTCGATTTTAAATAAATATTCTTCAAATTTCCTTCAAATTCGATAGTTTCAATATCTGCAGAAAACTTATTTTTTGGAGCCTTGGTACCTTTTGCCAAACTCAGAGATTCTGGCCTGACAAAAATAAATACATCGTCTCCAACGCCGACTGGGTGTGGATCACCTACAGTTGTCTTACCAATAGATCCACTAAAGGAGGTGCCTTCAACATTCACCTTGGCGATGCCTTTGGAAACCTTTTCTACCTTTCCTGAAAAGGCATTATTTTCTCCAACAAAAGTTGCAACAAACGGAGTACTCGGAGCTTGATATACTTCATAACACGAACCCACTTGCTCAAGTTGACCATCATTCATAACGCCAACTCTGTCAGACATGGTCAGAGCCTCGCCTTGATCATGGGTTATGTAGATGAACGTAATTCCAACTCTCTGCTGTATTGCTCTGAGTTCAGTTCTCATTTTTTGACGCAATTTAAGATCGAGTGCAGATAGTGGTTCATCAAGCAAAAGAACTTCAGGCTCTACTGCCAGAGCTCTCGCTATTGCTACTCTTTGCTTCTGGCCTCCAGATAATTCATGAACTTTTTTATCGCCCTGTCCATTTAACGCTACCAAATCAAGCAATTCATCCGCTCGTTTGCGTCTTGCCTGCTTGCTTACGCCTCTAACCTCTAAAGAAAAAGCAATATTATCAGCAACAGACATTAATGGAAACAATGCTAAATTTTGGAAAATTAAAGATGTTGGGCGTTTATTTGGCCCAATGCCTGACATATTTTGCCCACCGATAAGAACTTTACCTTCAGACGGTTCAAGAAAACCTGAAACTGCCCTTAGAAGAGTAGTTTTGCCACAACCAGAAGGCCCAAGGAAACTAAAAAACTCACCTGCCTCTATTTTAACATTTACGTTTTTTGCGGCATAAAAATCGCCAAATGCGATTGATACGCCCTGGAGTTCAACGTCTGCACTCATTAATTCTATTCCTCAGTATATTTTGGATACCGATAAACTAAACGAGCGCCAAGCATAAACTTGGCGCCCGCTTATTTTTATGTTTACAACTTATGCCGTTTCAAATTTGTTAGCATACTCGGCGCGCGCATCTGCAAACCAAGGTGGCTCAGGTGGCCACGCGTTCAGTTTAGACGCTGTATCACCAGGATAAACGGCCTGAGAAATCGCTTTAGTTTCATCAGAATAGAAATCTGAAGCTCCGATAACAGCTGAATTATAGCCTATCTCATTAATAGTTTGCCCACCAACTTCTGGGGTAAAGCTATAATTAATTAGCTCATAAGCCTCATCAATATTTTCCGCCTTGGCTGAAAGCGTAATTCCGTCAACCCAGGCTAAAGCACCCTCTTCCGTTGTTTGATAAGCGACAGGCTCACCAGCTTTCATCATTGAAACAATTGGTCCATCCCATGTTTGTCCAACAACTACACCATCAGATGTAAAGCCTTGTTTCTGAGGATCAGCACCTGACCAGAATTTTACCAAGTTACCTTTTTTAGCAATACAGTATTCTGTAATTATTTCCCAGTTCTTGCGCATTGTGTCTTCGTCTTTGTAGGAAGACCAAAAATCCATTTTACCCTGATGATGCATCCAAATACCGCAGCCTGTCATCATTGAGTATGTTCGACCCATCATAAATGCGCCATCAATACCTGGGTTTGGTTCCCAAAGATCTCCAAAACTAGGAAGTCCATCAGGAGTCCATTTGTCGGTACGCCATGAAATTGACTCTGTGCCCCATAACTGAGGAACCCAGTGAGAGCCCTTACCACCAAAGTTCCAATCTCTTTCACCAACAGCGACCATTCCTGGGTTCACATTTCCGATATTGGTAATTTTGTTCATATCGAATGGAGCTAAAACACCAAGATTTTCCCACTGCAGCGCTCTCATATTTGTAGGACTTGCCAAATCAAAACCAGCGCCTCCACCTGCTTTCATTTTAGCAATAATTTCACCATTATCACCAATTTTTGTGTGATTTACTGTAATACCAGTTTTTGCTTTGAAATCTGCAAGTACTGAGTCAGGTAGATACTCCCCCCACATCAAAACATTCACCTCACCGCTGGTAGCAGCAAAAGCGTTTTTGACGAACATAGGAGCCACAGGTGCGAAAGCAGCTAGCGCAGCACCTCGCTTTATTAGAGTTCTACGATTGAACTCTTTAGCGGCCATCCCAGTGGATAGCGAAGAGTTTTTGTTCTTAGTCATAAATTTACCTCCAGGTTTAGTTAGTCGAGTAGTCCTTCTAAATCTTGTTACTAATAGGCATAAAAATCAATTAAAATTTTAAACTGGATACAAATTTTGAATAGCCTTTTTTGAAATTTGTAATAAAAAAGGATTTACAACCTAGACGGAATTACAATGCCACTCCCGCTCCTAACGACAACAATTGGTTCATTTCCCAAGCCCAAATACACACCCATAAGAGATTGGTTTGATATCTCACGGGAAAAAGGTGGTATGAATTGCGCAGAAACAACACGAAATTATGTAGCAGACCTTTCAAAAAATAAGGAAGAAAACGAAGAATTATTTGTAAAAGCCGCAAAAGAAGTGATCGATATCCAAATAAGAGCCGGTATTGATATTCCGACCGATGGAGAAGTCCGAAGAGAAAACTACATTCACTATCATTGTAGAAACTTGTCAGGATTTGATTTCGGTAAACTTGAACATCGAATTTTGCGAGATGGCGCTTATGAGACGGACCTGCCTGCCATAAGAAACGATATATCACATAGTGGAGCTGCCTATTCAGTGAGTGACTTTACAACAGCTCAAAAGCTATCATCAAAGCCCCTAAAGTTCACATTGCCTGGTCCGCTGACGATTATGGATACAACTGCAGATTGTTTTTATGACGACAGACCAAGGCTCAATAAAGTTTTGGCAGAGACGATCAATAAGGAAATTCTTGCTCTAGTAGACGCAGGTTGCAAGCATATTCAGGTAGACGAACCACTTTTTGCAAGACAGGTAAATGACGCTTTATCATTTGGTTTTGAAGGGATCGATAGATGTTTTCATAAAGTTCCAAATTCAGTAAAACGCATAGTGCATATGTGTTGTGGATATCCTGATCATTTAGACGATTCAGAATACAAGAAGGCCGACCCTCAGAGCTATATTGATCTTAGTTCGATGATAGATGATGCTGAGTTTGATCAAATTTCAATTGAAGACAAACACTGCTGCAATGATCTTGACCTTCTCGAAAGATTTAAAAAGAAGGCAGTGATTTTTGGAAGTATTGCCATTGCGTCGAGTAAGATCGAAACTTTAGACGAAGTAGTTAATCGCCTCAAACAAGCGCTTAGTCATATAGATAGAGAACGATTAATAGTTGCACCAGATTGTGGACTGGGCCTGCTACCACCCAACCTAGCCGAGGAAAAATTAAAAATAATGTGCCAAGCAGCGGCCATTGTGTAGGCCAATAGCGTTTCGGCTAATCAAACTCAACAGCACGGCCCTCTTTAGCGCTTTCCTGTGCTGCCATACCCATAATCACAGCTTTATAGCCATCCTCCAGGGTAACATCTGGCTTTTGAATTTTTCCAAGCACAAGATCTAGAAACCTTTTATGCTGATAATAAGTAGAACCATTGTGGTCACCGGCCTCAAGTAAAACTGGATCTACAGTAACCTCAGTAACCTTAGGGTCCATAGGATATCGAGGGCTTTGAATTACTAACGGCACTGGAGGGTCTCCTAGTTTTTTTGGCCAAAACCGCGAAGGACCAGGTATTTTTGTTTCGAGCTTCCCCTGAGGACCTACAGCAATTATCTCTTCTTGATACTTGGAGCCCTCTGCAAACATACAAAGTTCCAGCATTGCTCTTATACCATTCTCAAAATCTACAAGGACATAACCATTATCCAAAATATCAGGTTTTTTGCCATCATATATTTCATCTAAATGATTAACATTCTGACCCGCACTTGCCATTATCCGCTTTGGTTCTGACTTTGTTATTAACCGCATTAGATCAAAAAAATGGCAGCATTTTTCAACAAAAGTTCCACCTGAGTTAGTGTTGAATCTGTTCCAATCTCCAACCTTACACAGAAATGGAAAACGATGTTCACGGATAGTTAACATCTTAATACCACCGGTCACTGCCTCTACTGCGTCCATAAATGATGAAATTGGAGGCATATACCTATATTCCATGGCAACCCAAACAGGTGATTTGTAATCTCGAGCAAAATTTAAAATTATCTCTTTATCCTCAACAGCCGTGAAAAGTGGCTTTTCAACCAAAATAGGAAGGTTTCGCATTTCGGCAATTTTTCGCAGTTGTGGGAGGTGACAATGATTTGGGCTTGCTATGACAAGACAATCAAGATCTGAAAACTCCAATAACCCTTCCAGATTATCAGCAAATAAGGCCTCAGGGGCGACTTTTAATGCCGACTGTGCCATATCCCTATTTGGCTCAAATATTACAGAGATATTGGTTCCGGCCAGTAGTTTAATATTATTAAGATGCTCATGACCCATCATTCCACATCCAATAATTCCATAATTTATCATCTATTTCTCACTTCATCCTTTGGACATACCTTGACCGCGAAGTGTCAAACCATGTTCGAGAATATTCTACTGGATACTCAAACTGACCCCAACTTAGTCTTTCAACATACCCTGTTAAAGTGCCTCTATCTAATAAAAAAGCTTTGGGCGACCATGAGGGCACCTTTTCTAACGATACGTAGTCTTCAGCTTTTGAAATCCACAAACCTAAATGTTCACGATAATAATTATAAAGTGAGTCTGATAAATTTTTCCCTTGCACAATACCGACACTTTCATCTAACCAGATCTCCTCAAGGGCAATAACTAAATCATTTAAATACCTTAAACGCCTTACACGGGTGGCATTATCTGAAAGTCCAAATGCAATTAAATCTTTGGGCTTTCTCATCAAATTTACAGCTAATATATCGGCTCGTGGTAATCCGCCTCCGCCAATTAGCTCAAGCCTAAACATGGCGTAAACGCTTCCGTCCACATTGTTTTGCTTAACATAATTACCCGATCCATGAACGCGCTTCAAAAGTCCTAAGTCATCCAGACGGCTCAGTGCTTTTCTCAAAGTCATCACTGATGTTTTAAAATTTTTAGCCATTTGACGTTCAGGTGCCAAGCGCTCTCCCGATACGAGTCTGCCCGATGCAATCTCACGAGCTAAAAACTCTGAGATTTGTACGTATTTTGGCAAAGAATTTGGACCGATATTAAAATTATGCTCAATCAATTTTATTATCTTTCAAATTCAGTAAGTGTAAGATTGATATACTATTGATATACCTTTTTTCTGATGCTAGCAAATAGAAAGCCAAACAATAATTAGAGGTACCCATGAGCATTGTTCCAATTACTTCAGAAGATCTCAAGTCAAGTGAAGTTGCTTGGTTTTCCGCGTTGTGCTCAGATGACTATCAGTTCTTAGGTGTTCCCGATGGAAGTTTAAGATCAAATTGGGTCCACTGTTCGAATATCGTAAAAACGGCGGAAGCTCAGGGCTTCAGAAATGTCTTATGCCCGTCATCTTATCAAGTAGGCCAAGACACGCTTTCGTTTGTAGCAGGTTGCGCACCAATAACTAAAAGCATCAATCTCCTAGCTGCAGTGAGATGCGGAGAAATGCAACCGATTATGCTTGGTAGAACGCTCTCAACTCTTGATCATATGCTTGAGGGGCGACTTACTGTAAACATAATAAGTTCAGACTTTCCCGGTCAAACTGAACCTAGCCCATATCGTTATCAAAGATCACGGGAAGTTGTGGAAATATTGAAGCAAGCGTGGACACAAGACGAAATAAATTTTGAAGGAGATATTTATAATTTTAAGGGATTAAGCACAGATCCAGTTAAGCCATATCAAAATGGGGGTCCCCTATTATATTTCGGCGGCTATTCTCCAGATGCTTTAGAATTATGCGGGAAACACTGTGATATTTATCTAATGTGGCCAGAAAAAATTGATGAACTTAAAAACCGAATGAAAGCTGTCCATGCCGTTGCAGAGAGATACAAACGAACATTAGATTATGGATTAAGAGTACATATGATTGTCCGTGAAACCGAACAAGAAGCGAGAGAATACGCGGATTATATAGTTTCAAAGCTGGATGACGAATATGGTAAAATCATTAGGGATAGAGCGCTTGATTCAACCTCACTTGGAGTTGCTCATCAAGCAAAGAATAGAGAACTAGCAGACAAATACGGATATGTCGAAGAGAACCTTTGGACTGGTGTAGGACGAGCAAGATCAGGTTGTGGGGCAGCAATAGTAGGTTCAGCCGATCAAGTTTGTTCAAAATTGGAGAGCTATAAAAAAATGGGTATAAGAGCATTTATACTGTCAGGGTATCCTCACATAGACGAAGCTGAATATTTTGGAAAACTCGTGATGCCCAATATGGACACCTGCTCCTTACCCCACGCATATGGGCGAGTACCTAATGTAACACCCAAAACACCCCTAGGGACAGGAGAACGAGTCTGATGGAAAGAGTAAAACTATCTGAAAAACTTGAATTTAGTCGTTTAATTTACGGGATGTGGAGACTGGCAGATGACGTCGATACGTCAGTATCGCATGTGGAAACTAAAATAAACAAATGCCTAGAACAGGGAATAACAACTTTTGATCAGGCAGATATTTACGGAGGGTATACTGCTGAAGCAGTTCTGGGACAGGCTTTAAAGAAAAAACCAGCCCTACGTGATCAAATGGAAATTGTCACAAAATGTGATATCGTTATTGATGCCGGAAGACACTCTGGAGCCAAAGTCAAACACTATGACACCTCTAGAGAGCACATTCATGCCAGTGTTGACGCCTCACTCGTAGAAATGGGTATTGAATATATTGATCTACTCTTAATACATAGACCCGACCCGTTCATGAACCACCACCTTACTGGCGCGGCGCTCGATGAATTAGTAGCCGTTGGGAAAGTAGGTTCAATTGGAGCATCTAATTTCAGACCATGGGATTGGGAATTATTACAATCTGCAATGAATAACAAACTAATCACAAACCAAATTGAAATAAGTTTAAAAGAATTGGGTGCATTTACCAATGGGGATTTAGCATTTCATCAGATGCATGGTCATAGTATTATGGCTTGGTCGCCTCTTGGAGGCGGTGATCTGCTAACTGGCAACGGGAAAACTCAGGAAGTACTTGATGAAATTGCCAAAAAAAATCAGGTCGACCGTGCCGCAATCGCGGTAGCTTTCTTATTAGCACATCCTGCAAAAATCCTACCCATCCTGGGAACAAACAACATCGATAGAATTTCTTCGATCTCCGATGCGACTAAAGTAGAATTGAATCGCCAGGATTGGTTCAGATTATATGAAGCCAGCCTAGGACAAGAAGTCGCTTAAGCCATACTAAAAAAGATTTGAGCGGTCAGCTTTGGGTATGCTAGCATATAAAGATTGATGAGTCTGGGATCTTATATGACGTACAGGTTTCTGAAAAATGCAAGCGTTTGTATATCGTTTTTCTTTATAAGCACTTTGCCAGCGGTTTCTTTAGACCGAGTGTTGGGCCACGGAGGGCCAGTTAAGGATCTTGTTGTGTCTCCAAATGATCAATTTATGGCCAGTGTTAGCTTTGACTACTCCGTTGTTCTATGGGACACACAATCATTTCAGGAGAGCCATCGGTTACTGGGTCATGATGCGTCTGTAGTAACAGCAGCTTTCTCTCCCAACGGACGATTTCTAGCAACCGGCGGAGATGATTTCTACACACTCATCTGGGATATGAACGTTATTTGGGGTTCGGAAGATCCATCCCCTGCAGCTAAATTTTTACACAAAGGTAAAATTGCAAATATTACATTTTCTACTGACTCGAAATTGATGGCGAGTGCCAGTTGGGATGGATATATACGTGTTTGGTCCTTGGAAGATATGAGTTTAATTGCTGAGTTGGCTGGACACCTAGGACCTGTGAACGCAGTTCAATTTTTAAATGAAAATTCCCAACTGTTAAGTGCAGGCAGAGATGGTCACATCAGATTATGGGATCTAAAAGAAAAGAGAAATACCCGTTCACTTGTTAGAAATGGTTGGGGTGTCAACGTAATGCACGTTGACGAAAAACTCAGGTTTATCGCTTACGGAACCGCAGATGGCGCAATGAAAATCCAATCGCTTGACGAGAATGATATATCAGTCACAATGGCAAGCGGTAAAGACCCAGTACTATCTATTCAATATCATCCAGTTTTTCAAAAGCTTGCATTTGGCACCGCTGGTGGAAGAGTTGTCATTGCAGATATGGCAAGCAGTTCGGTACAAAATGATTTTCACATCACCGACGGTCCGGTTTGGGGTTTAACCTTATTTGAAAACGCGGAAAAGCTGGCAGTAGCAGGGCTGGATGATTTTTTTACTACTTTGCCGGTCGGTATTTCAGCAGATGACATAGAGGTAGAAATCCCAGCAAATAGGCGTTTCCATCCAAAATTGGCAACGATGGACAATGGAGCCCGGCAATTTGCTCGAAAATGTAGTGTTTGCCACTCGCTTGAGCCTAATTACAAAAGACGTGCAGGCCCAACACTTTATGGAATATTTGGCCGAAAAGCTGGAACAGCCGAGGGGTATACTTATTCTGAGGCTCTTAAAAATAGTAATTTGATTTGGGATGAGATCACTATCAGCGATCTTTTCGACCATGGCCCCGATGTTGTAACGCCGGGCTCCAAAATGCCAATTCAAGTAATTAAAAATGACAGTGATCTTAATGATCTTGTATTATTTCTGAAGATAGCAACCGCACCACAAAACTAACATCTAGGAACCCTTTTGAAGATAGTTCGAACTGACAGAGAGCTCCATACTCCTATGATTGATGCTAAAATAAAAGAGGCCGGTCATCAATTGGTTCTGTTGCCGGACGGTATTACTGAAGATCAATTAATTGAAGAGACCAGAGACACAGAACTTATTCTTATGTGTTACACTCCGATAACACGCAGAGTGATTGAAGCTGCCAAAAAACTAAAAGGCATCGTAAAATATGGGGTTGGAATTGATGCTATCGACATTCCAGCTGCCGCAGCCAAGGGCATACCTGTTGTAAATATTCCAGAGTATGCGGAAGAAACGGTGGCTGAGGGAGCATTTGCAATGCTCATCGCGCTTGCAAAGAAATTGCCAGCAATTCAAAATCAAATGGAAAACAATGGGTGGGCATGGCCAGAGCCCAAATGGCTTGGATCTGACATCGCGGGCAAGACTTTAGGTATAGTAGGTTTTGGGAAGATAGGGAAAAGCATGGCGCGTATGGCTCATAACGGCTTTCGTGCAAGAGTTATAGCATTTAGTCCTCATACCGATGACCATGAAATGGAAAAATTTGGCGTTACAAAATATAACTCTTTAAGCAAACTACTATCAGACAGCGACTTCGTGAGTATTCACAGTGTTTTAAATTCTGAAACTGAGAAATTAATTGGTGGAAAAGAATTACGACAGATGAAACCAAATGCTATTCTGATTAATTCGGCCAGAGGAGCAATAATTGATGAGCAAGCATTAATTAAAGCAATTAAAGAAAAGTGGATTGCGGGTCTAGGATTAGATGTTTTTAGCCAAGAACCACTGAATTCACGAAACCATCCAATGAAGGAATTATACGGCAGACCCAACGTTATCCTTATGCCTCATTTGACCTTCTACACTAAAGAGGCGATGGATCGCCTGGAAACTGAAACCCTCGAAAGAAGCTTTGAAATACTACAGGGTAAGAAAGTTTTAATAAAATCTTTAGACCCTCGTTTGCTTAAACAAAGTCATTCCGTAGTTTTCCAATGAATGTCACTTTATTCAAATTTTAAAAACCTATTCATAATTTAGAAAGCAACATGCCTACTGCCTTTAAGTTTCAACATATCCCGCACCTGGTTGGGTGTAGCGATATCAAGCGAAAGCTCCTCAAGAATATTTCGCACCTTAGTCACTTGATCTTTGCTAGATTGAGCCAACTTGCCAGGCTCTATCCACAGCGAGTCTTCAAGTCCAACCCGCACATTTGCACCTTGGGCTGCACCCATTGATGCTAATGTCATCTGATTTTTACCCGCCCCTAGAATAGACCATTGATAATCACTTCCGAACAAGCGGTCAGCTGTTCGCTTCATGTGCATTAAATCTTCTGGGTGTGCGCCAATTCCCCCCAACAAACCAAAGACTGATTGAATGAAAAATGGTGGAGATATTAAGCTTCGGTCAACAAAATGTTTCAAGTTATATAGATGTGAAATATCATAACATTCAAATTCAAATCTTGTTTCATTAGACTTACCGATCTTCAGTATTGTCTCTATATCTTGAAAAGTATTTTTGAATACTAAGTCCCGTGACTTCTCAAGGTTATCTCTTTCCCAAGTATGCTCAAACTCGCTAAAGCGATCGAGCATAGGATACAGCCCGAAGTTCATCGACCCCATATTTAACGATGCAAGCTCAGGTTTAAAAACTGAGGCTGGCATCATACGTTCTTCTACTGTCATATGCGGGCTACCTCCGGTAGTTATATTGATAACAGCATCGGTTTCCTTTTTAATTTTCAGTAAAATTCCCTCAAAAACTGCAGGATCCTGCGTTGGCTTACCGTTACTCGGATCCCTAGCATGCAGGTGAAGAATTGAGGCACCCGCGCCAGCAGCTAAAATTGCTGCATCAGCAATTTCATCAGGCGAAACTGGTAAGTATTTAGACATACTTGGCGTATGAATAGCTCCTGTAACAGCACAGGTGATAATGACGTTTCGTTTTTCTTTACTCATTTTCTCTCAATTGATTATGAAAATTCCAGATTTTAGATAGAGAAGCTTATGAATTCAGTATTTTTTCTCCAGTACCATTCCAATAACCAGTTTTGTAAACATCAGAGTTATTTGGAAAAGAAACAAAGTTTAGTGCTTCCTGCCACCAGATATTATCTTTTATTTCTATTTCCTTTCTCTGATCTAATGTACCCAATGCGATATGCCGAGCATCCATACTTGGCACTTTTATTCCAAGCTGTGTCCCACATCTGGAACAAAATTGATTAATCATTGGACGACCATGATCGGTGTTAGTGTCTTCGTAAGACTTCAAGGTATCACCAGAGATCTCTAAATCACTTTCGTTAAATAACACAAATGTCCGAAAAGCTGCCCCACTAGTAGTTTGGCACCAATTACAATGGCAACTGACTCTCCATTGTGCTTCTCCATGGACGGTATAAGTGATATTCCCACACTTACAGCCCCCAGAATATTTTGACGCCATATTATTTCCTCCGTTTGATTTCATAACTATTATTTCTGCAACTTAATCTTCAAAAACCCTACCTCGAAGTTAATTACAAATATCGAAATGAATAATTTAATTCGTACAATGTTAAATAACCGATGCATTTCGGCAATAAAAAATTAGTATAAGGTATAAATCAAGAACTTATGGAAATTATTTAAATGGCTATTCCAAATGATGCAGATAAACGAAAAGAAGTACGCCCTGTAATTTGCTATCCAAATGAAACTCTTCCAGATCCGGATCTACGTGAGCTCGACAAAAGTAAAAAAACTCTAACACTCATAAAAAAGATCGTCGTGGAACCTCGCGAAGGAGCCTGTTTTTCTGTGAAGTCCGGCCAGTTCTTTCGTATTATATCTTCAAAGGGTCCCCAGGTTGGTGATCTCAACCTATGGGCTGAAAACAATTTAAATGAGAAGTTTTATTCAGGTAAAACACGAGCACTTCACGGTTCTCATGTTAGTACTGGGGATAGGCTTTGGTCCAACTTTCCACAACTTAGACCAATGGCAACAATCACGGCAGATACTCTGGATTGGTACGGCATTGATAAATATGGAGGGTCTGTTCATGACGTAATCGGAACCAGATGTGATCCATATACAAACAAACTTCTTTCCGGCAGCGATTATGACAATTGCTGTCATTCGAATTTAACACGCGCACTTGCAAAATATATGAATTTGGAAATTTTCGAAGCAGAACAATTTGTGCACGATGTATTAAATGTTTTTATGTGTACTGGCTTTACCAGAGACACAGGACAATATTTCATGAAAGCAAGTCCGGTAAGACCGGGTGATTACCTAGAGTTTTTCGCTGAAATTAATTTAATTGTAGGTTTATCGGCTTGCCCCGGTGGCGATTGTTCGAGCAAACATTCCAGTAACGAGGCTTCTTGTTATCCACTTGAAGTTGAAATTTATGAGAACCTTTCAAAAAGAAAACTTTACAGAACTGAGCCTGTGCCTAATTCGTACTCTGGATGCCATGGGACTACCAATTAAAGTACAAAAAAATCAAAAAGTATTATTCGACGGGCCACAAAAAAATGCATCATTTGTTCACTGATATTAATTTGACAAAAAATTATTATCAGTTTAACGATTTTTATATGGTTGGGCGATGGCGTCGCCTCTGAACAATCAGACAACTTAAAAAACCATCCTGAACGCCGGGATCTTACTCTGCCTTTTAATGGTGGGTGAAGGTCATTTCCTAGTCACCATTTACAGCAGATTTGATGTAAAGGAGTGTATGATGGAACGTCCTCAACAATATCGCTTTCACCAAGGTGAAAAAACGCTGCCGTTTTCACCGGATGAGTATGACGCACGTCTTTCAATCTTACGTAAAGTTATGAGTAATAGAGGACTAGATGCTTGCATTTTTACGTCTATGCATAACATCGCCTACTACTCAGGCTTTTTATATTGTAGTTTTGGCAGACCATATGGCCTTATTGTAACCACCGACAACAGCATAACAATTTCAGCGGGAATTGATGCCGCGCAACCCTGGCGCAGATGCCATGGTGATAATATCACATATACGGACTGGCATCGGAATAATTTCTTTCGGAGTATACTCAGTGTTACCGGTAAAAATATTATCTTGGGAATTGAAGGTGATCAACTTTCAATTACGCAGAAAAGCCTGCTAGACGAATTTTTAGAGCCGAGGGCATTTTTAGACATCAGCAATGATACAATGCTTCATAGAATGAATAAATCAGATGCGGAACTTGATCTAATCCGACAGGGAGCTGCAGTAGCGGATATAGGGGGTTACGCTATCAAAGATGCTGTCAAAAGTGGTGCACGCGAACTAGATGTGGCAATGGCTGGCCGTGATGCAATGGAATTAGAAATTGCAAGAAGGTTCCCGGATTCAGAATACCGTGATACGTGGGTTTGGTTTCAATCTGGGATTAACACCGATGGCGCTCACAACCCCGTAACTTCGCGTAAACTACAGTTAGGCGATATTTTATCTTTAAATACTTTTCCGATGATTTCTGGTTATTACACAGCACTAGAAAGAACTATGTTTTTAGGTGAGGTAGATAAAGTCTCACTTGATATTTGGAAGGCAAACATTGCTGCACATGAGTATGGAATAAGCTTGCTAAAACCCAATATTAGCTGCGCAGAAGTTACTCAAAAGATAAATAAGTTCTTTGAGGATCGAGGTCTCTTACAATATCGCACGTTTGGTTACGGGCACTCGTTTGGTGTCCTCAGTCATTATTACGGGAGAGAGGCTGGCTTAGAACTGCGGGAGGACATCGATACAATTCTAAAACCGGGAATGGTTATTTCTATGGAACCAATGTTGACAATACCAAATAGCCAACCAGGGGCTGGAGGATATCGAGAGCATGATATTCTGATCATAACGGAAAATGGAAACGAAAATATTACGAAATATCCCTACGGTCCAGATTTCAATGTAATCGCATAAAAAGTAAGGCCTTTTTATTAACTACTTACTGGCACTCAAAATATGTTCTCTATGTAAAGAGTAAAAGCCAGAAAAGACAATTATAAAGGCTCCCAATAGTGTCACCCCGTCTGGCCATTCGCCAAAAAACAAAACCCCTAATCCAAGTGCTCCAATAAGCGATGTATATCTAAAAGGGGAAACAAAACTTATATCGCCTGTCCTCATTGCTACAATACCGAATAGAGTAGCAACAGTGACGGCTGCTGCTGAAATTATAATCAATAACCAAGACGTTATATGAACTTCAACCCACTCACTTCCAATAAGTGGTAACGCCGCAAATACTGTGATACCGAGGGTAGTCGAAAAAGCCACAGTGATGGTAGGAATTTCACTATCAAGCTTTCGTGTAGATATTTCTCGAATTGTTAATAAAATCACTGCTGCGAGAGCCAAAAGTGAATATGAATTAAAACCAGCAAGACCTGGCCGAATGATAATTAATACACCGGTAAATCCAATTAAAATTGCACTCCATCGGCGCCAACCAACCCGTTCCCTCAGAAATAGAGCAGCCGCCATTGTAATTGCTAATGGTAGTGACTGTAATATCGCCGTAACATTTGCAAGAGGCATATACTTTAGAGCTGATAAAAAAGTAACCGTCGTACCAATTTCGGCTAAGATACGAATAATAATAAGTTGTTTATTTTTTCTAGAGTATTGTTGCACCAAAGTCTTAGTCACAAGTGCTAGAATCAATAGAGGAGGCAAGCTTACAAGACCCCGTAAAAAAATAGCCTGGAAAAAATCAATGTCCAAGAATAATAACTTCATTATGGCGTCGTTCAAAACATAAGCCAATACGCAGCATGTCATTAGGGCCGCACCAAGGAAATTATCATTCAACCTCATAAACACACCAAATAATATCAAATTAAATTAATGATCTAGTTATAACTAACCAAAATACGCAAGAAGATATCACTCTCAGGCAGCTTTGGCGTGTGATTTCCGCTTATGCCGCCAACGACTATTTGATTGAGGTTTTTTACGAGATGGTTTTCTCTGACTTCTTTTTGTCGATGAGCTACCTGACTTTCCTCCCAGTAATTCATCGATTTCTGCCAATTTACTCTTATCTGCGGTTGTTACTAGGTTCAAAGCTAATCCGTTCGCACCATTACGGCCGGTTCGACCAATTCGGTGAATATAATCTTCCGTTTGCCTTGGGAGATCAAAGTTAATCACCTGGTGTATGTGAGGTATATCAATTCCACGTGCAGCAACATCTGTTGCCACCAGCACTCTAAATTTGTTGTTTCGAAGCCCCAAAATAACACGCTCTCTCTTATTTTGACGCAGATCGCCGTGAATTGCGCTTGCTGATATGTTAGAAACCTTCAGACGCTTTGCCAATTTCTCAGTGGCAAATTTACTATTCATAAATACAATCACGCTTTCTTCATGCTGACGTAGAGCATACACAAGCGCTTCGAATTTACCCTCTTTGTTCACAAATTCTGTTGTCTGAACTATATTTTGGCTAGCACTGTTAGCCTGCCCAATTTCAATTCGAGCAGGATTATTTAAATATTTTGCAGATGCTTTTTCAATACCCTTTGGTAAGGTGGCCGAAAACAGCAAGGTTTGACGTTCAACAGCGACATTATCGAAAATTTTTGCAATTGGGGCGGAGAAACCCATATCAAGCATTCGATCAGTTTCATCCAAAACCACATAATTAAATGAAGACAAATCAAGACTATTCCTATCTAAGTGATCGATAATTCGGCCAGGTGTTCCAACTATAATTCGTGGGTTTTTTGACAACATTTGGATCTGACGATCCATGGATGCGCCACCAATCAATACAAGTGACCGAATCTTTGATTTCAAACTCAAAAGCATCCGAATTTGTGCATCAACTTGCATGGCCAATTCACGGGTTGGTGTAACTATAAGCCCACGCACCTCTGCATTGTTCATGATCTTTGTAAGTAAAGGAATCGAAAAAGCAGCCGTTTTACCAGTGCCTGTCTGCGCAGAACCGAGAATATCTTTACCGTTTAACGCCACAGGTATCGCTTTCTGTTGGATGGCAGTAGGCGTTTTAAAATTGAGTGCTTCTAATTTATGCTGAATTGCTTCAGGGAGGGGGAACTCATTAAAGTGCATAATCATTCACCTCATAACAAGAAATAAGTCTTCGGTAATACATTTATTTTCCTTTTTCTTAGTCGTGTATTTAGCAGCATACGCAATTGTAAAAACGTATGGCGAAACTCAAAACAAAGAAAACAGTAGAATAAAAATTCCTGCCACATATCGCGACATTTGGATAGAGTATCGTAAAGCTAGAAGCCGTTTAGACGGTTAAAGAGAATAAAACAAGAAATATTTATTTAACATAAACACAATAAGTGTTTAGGCGTTCGTCGGTAACATCTATTAATTCACACTTCCTTCAGTAAAAAATACTAAAGATGATGCATCCTTATCTGAATTTGCCAACAAAGCAGCCAAACCAGCTGCACCAGATGGAGAGGTCGCAAGCCCCATTTCACCCGCTATCCTTACCGCATCATATGCTTGCTCTTCGGTTATCAAACAAAAATCATTTGCAGCAGATGAAAGAATTTCAAAGGCTATGAGGGAGGGTGTCTTACAATCTAGTCGCCCCATATCCGAAACCGGCCCCTCAACCGTAATAATTTTACCATACTCGATACTTTCTTTCAGACAAGGCGCCGCATCCGGTTCAACAATAAGAATTTCGGGCTGAACTCTCCAGCTTTTACGGATCTCGAAGGCTATTGCCGCTGCGAATCCTCCCACGCCAGCTTGGAGGTATACATGCGTAGGCCAATCATTTAACTGCTCGAATTCCTCACGCAACTCCTTAGCCATGATTGTGTAACCTTCCATTACCAGCCTTGGAGGCTCAATATATCCAGGCCATGATCCATCGGCTAAATGAATTGCACCACTATCGTTAGCATCTTTAATAGCGGCCTCAATACTTTCTTCATAGTTAGCTCCTGACCTAACTACTTCTGCATTTTTTTGTTTAAGCCTCAGAGCGAAATCCTCTGGAACCGTATCAGACAGATGTATCCGTGCTTTAGCACCAAAAATTTGAGCACCTGCAGCAACTGCAAGACCATGATTTCCAGCACTCGCGCAAACAAAAGTTATGTTTCGAGCGCATGATTTAAATTCATCAAGAAAAAAACTATCAGTTTTTATCGGCAAATCTTGTTTTTTAGCGATTATACTCCCCACGGCGTAAACGCCGCCCAAGGCTTTGAACGCACCAAGTCCCATTCTATCAGTTTCATCTTTAATCCAGATCGAATTATTTTGAACTGACCTTTTAAGTAATGGTGTCGGTTTGTGTTTCGGGCAGGCAGATAAAAGTTCAGCAGGTTTTGCAGACTCTAATATTACATCATGGGGCTTCATGGATAGGCAACTCTTGTTTAGGACAGTAAAATTCTAATCTTTCATAATAAAGACATCGCATTTTAAGACACAGAGTAACAAGACTTATTTCGAGATATCAATTTCATAAAATAAACGTTTTGGGTATTTAAATGGTATCTTTGCGAACATAGTTATTCACGTGGAAATCTCTGTCGTTCCTCAACTTCATTTAGATCCATATGATTACGCATAAATCGCTCAGAGGCCTTTTTTAGTGGCTGAAAATCCCAAGGATAGTATTCTCCACTCCGAAGTGACTCATAGACGATCCAGCGTTGTGCCTGAGACTTTCGCACCTCTTTATCAAAACTGGCTAAGTCCCAATTCGTATCGGAAATTTTTCTAAATTCCGCCAACTCTTTTGAAAATTTTTGTGAACTTGCCAAATTATGCAGCTCATTAGGATCACTTTCCACATCAAATAATTGTTCAGGATCCAAGTCACATCGATTGTATTTAAAAGGACCCTTTCGTATAGAAATTAGCGGGGCGTAACTTGCCTCTGCAGCGTACTCCATCAGAACAGGGTTGGACCTAATTGAGCCATTGGCAAATGGTAAAAGGCTTTCACCCTCCGTCCACCTTGCTAACTCGTCCATATCGCAACCTGACAAGTCGCAAAGTGTCGGACAAACATCAATTGTGCTTACAGGCTCTGCAACTAATTTAGGTTCTAAGACAGTGGAGCTAATCATAAGCGGGACACGCGATGAGTTTTCGAAAAAACTCATCTTAAACCATAGGCCGCGTTCCCCAAGCATATCACCATGATCAGAAACAAAAATGATAACTGCTTCCTGATTTGTTTTTTGTAGGGTATCCAGAATTTCGCCAATCTTATCATCAAGATATGAAATATTTGCAAAGTAGGCGCGACGGGAACTCTTTATATCTTTTTCAGAAATATTAAAATTCTTCCAATCGCTCGCATCCAAAATTCGCTTAGAATGAGGATCATGTTCCGGGTAAGACAGTGCCGAAACTTCAGGCAAAAGATAATTACAATTTTCATAAAGATCCCAATATTTTTTTCTTGCCAAATAAGGATCATGCGGATGCGTAAAACTAACGGTAAGACACCAAGGTCTTTCATCATGTCCACGCGATAGGTCGTAAATCTTTCGATTAGCCTCGTATGCTACCTCGTCATCATATTCCAACTGATTTGTGATTTCTGCAGTACCCGAATTAGTGACTGAACCCATATTGTGATACCACCAGTCTATGCGTTCTCCAGGCTTACGATAGTCAGGTGTCCAACCAAAATCGGGAGGATAAATATCTGTTGTGAGACGCTCCTCAAATCCATGTAATTGGTCGGGCCCAACAAAATGCATTTTACCAGAAAGAGCAGTTTGATAACCTACCCGTCGCAGGTGGTGCGCATAAGTTGGGAGACTTGAGGGGAATTCTGCCGCATTATCATAAACTCCGGTAACCGAGGGTAGTTGTCCCGACATAAATGAAGCACGACCAGGAGCGCATAAGGGTGATGCTGTATAACAATTCTTGAAGCGAATTGAGCGAGCAGCAAGCTTTTTTAAGTTTGGAGTATGCAGCCATTCGGCAGGACCATCGGGGAAAAGAGTTCCACTCAACTGATCTACCATAAATATCAGAATATTAGGTTTCAAAAATCTACTCTCATTACAAAATTTATGCGCCTAACCAGAAATCAAATATTGATTATCTATAATGTCCAGCAACTCCTCCATACTATCAAGAAGATGAGTAACATTAAGCTCGTCATATGGCTTATGACAATAACCACCACGAACAATAACAGAAATAGAACTAGCGGCGATACCGGTTGCAGCATCAACTTCGGAGTCACCAATCATCATAGTTGTCTTCATAGGGCTACTTATTGCACCAGCAGCTATTTGTAACATCGATGGATCGGGTTTCTTCGCAAGCTCTGGCCGACTTCCCACGATAGCATTAAAATAACTACTGAGGCCAAGTGCTGAGACCACCATCTGAGCTACAGTTTCATCCTTATTAGTGCAAATAGACATTGGGATCCCACGTTTTTTCAAGCCCTCCAGACAATCTTTAACCCCATGCATAAGTGTTGACTTTTCACAGTAATACTTACGTGAGTAGGCAAGCATTGAAGTAATCACATTAGCCGCAAGATCCTCTGGCGCTTCAACATGAAAAAGGGCCCTGCAAACCAAAACAGGAATTCCATTGCCGATCATCCCTTTTACAGACTCTAAAGGAACCTGATTTAACCCTGCCTCGTTAAGCGATTTGTTAAGGGCTAGAGCAATATCTGGCGCGGTATCTGCCAGCGTCCCATCCAAATCAAAAACACACCCTGTAATTTTGTTTGCCATAATTCTTTGCTTAGTTATCGTTTTGCTTTCACTTAGTGTTATCGAACTTCAGTCTACCCTCAAGACACTGTGCAAACCGTGTTGCAATGTTCTGCAGAAATCACTGCACTTGCGCAGTTGATCTATATCTATCCCTTCATCAGGCTGATGACCGTCGCCATCCATTGAACCAGGACCAATGACTGCAGTTCTCAAACCAATATTGGCAAAGAAGCCAGCCTCAGTGCCAAAAGCTACTTTGATCGGCCCAGGCACGTTAGTCAGGGCCTTGAGAGACTTCCAAACAGGATCAGTCTCATTGGTACTCAGGCCAGGATATTGATAGACAGTAGAAATTTCCATGCTTTCAGAATTAGTATCCAGTTCGTTCAAAATATTAGCCGGGTCTTCTTTGGTGAGGTGCCGGATTTCAAAACTAACCTCTGCCCTTTCTGGTACAATATTAAGAGCAACACCACCGCGAACAATCCCCGCATGAACAGTAGAGTATGGAATAGTATAAGCATCATCTCTCGCACCACTTTTAGCAAGCTTTAATTGCAAATCTAAGGTCTCTAGAATAAATTTCGCTGCAACGTGAAGTGCATTTTTAAAATTTGGAGCAAGAGCTGAATGCCCTGCCTCTCCATAACAAATAGCCTTGTAAGACACTTTTCCTTTATGTCCCAAACAAAGCTGCATCTCCGTGGGTTCTCCCACGATTACAAGGTCAGGACAGCCAAGAAATGGAACAACTTGGTCGACCATATAGGGAATACCTCTACATCCAATCTCTTCATCCCAGGATAAGGCAATCATAAAAGGTTTTGCGGGCGGCATATCCCGACACATTCTGGCCTGCGCGAGCACACAAGCCAGAAAACCCTTCATATCAGTGGTGCCACGCCCAATTACCCTTTCACCAATGCGCTGAAGTACAAACGGGTCAGAAGTCCAGTCTTGTCCCTCAGTTGAGACCACATCACTATGCGCTGAGTATAAAATTCCCCCGTCACCATTACCAAATTTTGCAAGCAAGCCAGCCTTGCGGCCGCATGGCGAGGGAATACGTTTAATTCGGAAACAAGCTGCAGCTAGAAAATTTTCAACCCAATCAATAAGATCAAGATTGGGTTCGTTTGCGACTGTTTTGAAACCGACAAGCGTTTTGAGTATTTCGATGATATCATTGATGTCATCCACGGCTGGCCCCTTAAAGTTAATATTTAACCCAAATAGTCTTAAGCGCAGTGTATTTATCAAAAGAGTGAATAGACAAATCTCGGCCAAAGCCAGACTGCTTCATACCACCAAATGGAGTCATGGCAGACAGAGCATCCACTGTATTGACGGAAACAGTGCCTACATGCAACTTATCTGACAAATCCATTGCGCGCGCCAAATCAGACGTCCAAACGGATGCCGCTAAACCATAGACACTTTTATTTGCCATTTCGATAGCTTCATCTTCAGTATCAAATGTTTGGATCGCAAGAACTGGGCCGAAGATCTCATAGCGTGCTATTGTGGCACCTTCTGGAACATCTGCAAAAATAGTGGGTTGAATAAAAGCATCACTGTCGTTTATTGAAAATCGATCACCACCGGTGATTAGCTTAGCCTCTGCTTTGCCAACATTTAAGAACTCTTCAACTTTTTTGGCATGGTTCACGTCGACCATTGCTCCCATGGTCGTTGCTGGGTCAAGTGGATTACCTTGCTTAATCTTTTCTGCTCTTTCTCTAAGCTTACCAACCATCTCATCTTTAATACTTGAATGTACCAAGAGGCGTGAATTGGCTGAACAGACTTCCCCTTGGTTAAAGAAGATTCCAAATGCCGCCATGTCAGCAGCTTTTTCTAAATCCGCATCAGGAAAAATAATATTTGGGCTTTTTCCACCTGTTTCCAGCCATACTTGTTTCATATTGCTCTCACCGGCATATTTCTGGAAGAGTTTGCCTACAGCTGTTGAGCCTGTAAATACTAGACAGTCCACATCCATATGACGGCCTAAAGCTTGACCGGCATCTTCCCCAAATCCGGGCACAACATTGAGAACACCATCTGGTAGCCCAGCTTCCTTGGCCAGGACTGCAAGGCGTAGCGCAGAAAGCGGCGATTGTTCTGCTGGCTTAAGTACTACAGAGTTTCCCGTGACCAAAGCCGGTGCTAATTTCCAGGTAGCCATATCTAATGGGAAGTTCCAAGGCACTACAGCACCGACCACACCCAGCGGAGAACGACGGATCATGGCGATGTCTCGCCCACCTGTTGGAGCAATTTCATCATATATTTTATCAGCAGCTTCAGCATGCCATTGGAAAAAGAAAGCAGAACCAGGCACGTCAACGTTGACAGTCTCTGAAATAGGCTTTCCCATGTCCAAAGTATCTAAAAGGGCCATTTCTGTAACGTTTTCGCGAATAAGTTTTGCTAGATTAAGAATAACTTCTTTGCGCTCGCTGGGAGTTTTTCCAGACCAACGGCCATCCTCGAAAGCAGTGCGCGCCGCTTTTACTGCCGCGTTAATATCACTACTGTTACCTTTAGCAACATCACATAGTTTTTTGCCGGTAGCGGGATTGATATTAGAAAACGTCTCACCACTTCTAGAAGGAACAAAACGCCCGTCTATCCAGCACTCAGTGCAAAAATCTATATTCTTTGCTTTTGAGGTATACTCTTCTAAACTTTGCATTGTAGATACCTTTCCTCAAAGTTTATTCATCACCTGGCACACCATACGAAGGTGCATCAGTTGGATTGAGCGCGCGCGTTACATAATCATTGGCTTGAGGTTTATAAACCTTCCACGCCTGTGCAATCATCAAAATTGGACAATCCTCAGTCCAATCACACCTTAGTTCTGCATATGGCCACCCGTGTGTGTCAACTATGAGCAAACCTGCCGAATGCAAAGGCCCAGCTTCACCGCCAGCATTTAATCCACTCTGCATGGCTGCAATTAAACGGTCGCCTAAAGCTCCTTCTGTATTTTCAAAGCCCTCAACCATAGCCTGTGGCACACCAACATCAGCCAAAAGGTTTCCGCCAGCAGCACAGCAAAGACCCTGTATCGCAGTCCAAATACCCAGAGACATTTCTCCCGAATGTATGCAAGTATTACCATTTTTATCAATCACCAATAACTGACGATAATTGGGGAAAGTTTCGTCAGCAATCGAAGTAGCGACTGCATCTGAAGCCGAAAACCCTGACTCAAGGTATTCAAGCACCATAGGCCCTAGAGCAGGGTTGGTAATATTTTGCGTCGCGACTGCACCTACACCCGCTTTAGCAAAGGCACAACGTGCCGCAACTGCAGGTGAGGATGAGGAAATCGCCAATCCGAACTGCCCAGTATCGGCACATTTCGCCACAATAGAAAAAGTCACCCTAAACCCTTCTCAGTCTGGAATTACGAAAGTTGCATCTATTTCTACGAGCCACTCTGGGCGCGCCAAAGCTGTCACGCAAAGCCCTGTAGAAACTGGATAAATACCTTTCAGGTACTCACCCATAGTTCTATATACTGCCTCGCGATGGCGGGTGTCGGTAATGTAAACAACCACTTTGCACATATCCTCCATTTTACCGCCAGCTTCGCTTATTAACTGCTGGATATTTTGCATTACCTTATGGGTCTGCTGTACTGGATCATGGCTATCGATATTTTCTGCTGTATCCAGATCCTGAGGGCATTGGCCACGAAGGAAAACAGTTGCACCACGGGCAACAACAGCCTGGCACAGGTCATTATCTAGATTCTGTTCAGGATAGGTATCGGCGGTATTAAATTTACGAATTCTTTTATGCGTCATAGAAGCAAGCTCCGCTAAAGTTGAATGCACTCAGCACTGCCTTGGTAGGCAAGATAACCTTGTTGTTTTTGAATATGATCAACGATAAATTTAGCATCATGCCAAACTCCCCAAATAAATGAGGATCCTCGGCGTGATTGCCAGGGGAGACCTAGGAAATAAACACCCGGCTCACTCGAAATACCACGCTTATGCGAGGGTACATTATCAGCCTCAAAAGCGTCAACTTGAAGCCAACTGTAATCATTGGAAAACCCGGTTGCCCAGAGAATTGTTGTTATATTTTCAGCAAAAACATCAATGCTGCGAATGGGTCGCGTAATACATTCCGGGTCAGAACCAATTTCTCGTGCTTTGGGATCTGGGGGTAAATTTAATCCATTTCTGTCTGCATAGGCATCGGCAAGATCAAGTATTGAAAGATAACTTTCGTCTCCTTCCCGAATATTTTCACCCAAATTGTCTGCGAAGGTAAGAATGCCATTTTCATACGTCTCTGTCAGACCCAAAAGCGTCAATCCTTGAGTTGCAAGATTGCGAAAATCAACGGTTGCACCACCATCGGCTCCTGATACAGCAATTGTTGTATGAGTTGATGACGGATTTGCCTCTGCATCCCATAGATTGAGGACGCCTAGCCACCAACAAAAGTCTCGATTACGATAACGGCGTGGCGGTCTATCATGGGCTCCCACAGAAAGAAAAATTTTACGCTCAGTCTTCATCAATTCCGCTGTAATCTGAGAGCCAGATGAGCCTGCACCAACTACTAACACATTACCTTTTGGTAATTCTTTTGGATTACGATAGGCAGTAGAATGTATTTGTTTTATCCCTTCAATTTCTGGAATGATTGCTGGCACCATTGGCCGCTGAAACGCTCCAGTAGCTGAAATTACATAAGAAGCTTCAATTACTCCATCAGTGGTATCAACAACGAAACCAGCACCTTTATCCTTACGCTTTACAGATCTTACATCAACACCTTCACGGATTGGTGCATTGAACATTTTGGCATAATCAACAAGATAATCAGCAACTTCCTCCTTTGGAACAAAGGCGTCTGGATGTTGGCCCTTGAACTCCATGTTCGGAAACCGATCGTGCCATGCGGGACCGTTCGCAACAAGCGAGTCC
The DNA here is from genome assembly GCF_965655845.1 of Candidatus Salinivivens marinus. Lineage (NCBI taxonomy): Bacteria > Pseudomonadati > Pseudomonadota > Alphaproteobacteria > Rhodobacterales > Paracoccaceae > Candidatus Salinivivens > Candidatus Salinivivens marinus. Next base: position 33,113 of record NZ_CBFHHX010000010.1, on the reverse strand, counting down.
CATCTCATTGTCCTCCAATGTTCTGCAGTTCGCGCTCGTTCTAAAACGATATGATTTATATTAGCTTTTGTTAAGTGCTCGCTTGCGGCAATGCCAGCTTGCCCTCCACCAACAACAACAACATCTGTTTTTTCCACCATTATTCAGAAGGACCTTTTACCTTTCAAAGCGCACTTTGAACTTCCTTGATACTATTACTCATTATATCTACAACCTCATCAATCATTTCTTCGTCCATAATTAATGTTGGCGATAAGATTGCAATATTTCCTAAGGGTCTCACAATCAAACCACGCCGCTGCGCTGCACGCGCAATTTTCAGACCAATCTTATCTTCCGGTTCGAACGGTGTCTTACTGGTTTTCTCTTTAACAAACTCAATTCCCATCATGAAGTGACTACCACGGACCTCACCGACTAGGTCCAAATCTGCCAACTTATGCAGATTGTTTTCAAAAAGCTTACCAGTTTTTTGCACCCGCTGTGGAATACGCTCTTTCTCCATGAGTGCAATATTAGCTAAAGCTGCAGCTGATGCTGCGGGGTGACCCGAATAAGTCATGCCATGTAGAAACATAGAACCTTCACCAGAGATAACTTCATGGATCTCATCACTGATAATTGTTGCAGATAACGGCTGATAGCCTGAAGTCAAACCTTTGGCCGTAGTGATAATATCAGGTTGCACCCCGAAGATATCCTTAGAGGCAAAAAAATGTCCCAAGCGACCAAAAGCAGTCACTACTTCATCCGTAATATATTTGATATCATACTCCTTACATAGCTCACCCATTTTCACATGATAGCCTTCTGGCGGTACAATTAGGCCGCCGGCTCCTTGAATAGGTTCAGCAATAAAACAAGCAATATTTTCACTGCCTAGCGTCTCAATATGGGACTTAGCATCTTCAAGCAGATAATCCATGTACTGAGCCTCTGTCATACCGTTGCCATGCCGCCAGAAGTGTGGACACTTTAAATGATGGACGAGGCCATCAGCCTTATCCCACCCTTCGGCATAAGCCGGGGTTGTCATGGCCATCGCAAGGTGGGTAGAACCATGGTAGGCACCCTCACGACTAAGCACGAGTTTTTTATTTTTTTTGCCTAACCGATTATAGTAATGATGAAGCATTCGAATTGCACTATCGTTTGCAACTGAACCAGAGTTCCCAAAATGTACAGAATTCAAATGACCAGGTGCGAGCGAAGCAACTTTTGCAGCAAGTGTAGCTGCTGTTGGATGTGTAAAATTGTAAAAAGTAGAATAATAATCCAGTGTATTTAGTTGATCAGCAATAGCATTGATAATCTCCGTTCGGCGATGTCCTACGTTAACGCACCAAAGTCCACCAATGCCATCAATCAATTTATTGCCATCACTGTCAGTGACATATGCACCTTCTGCACCAACAATCACAGTACGCGCATCGTTCTGCTTTAGAGCATTAAGATCTGCAAAGGATTGGATCAAATGAGTATCAGAGGTAAGAATGTCATCTGTGGTTGTTGGGATATCGAGTGTCATTTGGTAATAACCTTTCTGAAATCAGCAAGTTGAGTTGATAATAAAGTTTTTTCAATTTTATTAAGAGAATTTAGGTTGGCGATAAGAAGATTTTCCTCGTTACTACCGGCAGAGGCAAGAGGCTTTGCATCGGGACCCACAATCGTCGATTTTCCACAAAATGATAGGCCGTTTTCACTGCCACAGTAATTCGCATAAACGATAGTCAAAGCATTTTCTGATGCACGAGCAGGTACCAGAGTATCACATACTACGCTAAACTTCTCAGGATTGGCTGTTGGCACAAGAATAAGCTGCACTCCCATTTTGGCAAGCGCAAGAACGTGCTGAGGAAATTCAACATCATAACATATTAGAAGTCCTGTCTTTATCCCTGCTAATTCGAAGGTCACATAGCTGTCTCCAAAGTTAAATATCGATTGCTCTATTGCACCCCAAAGCTGAATTTTACGAAAATGGGCTAATTTTTTGCCTGTCCTGTCAAATGTAGACGCACTGTTATAAATGCTGTCCCCTTCCCGCTCAGCCCAGCCTAGTGTGAGACCACACCCATGCTTTTTCGCCAGTAAGGAAAGTTGAATTTCCCAACTTTCACCTTGCTTTTGGGCCACAGAGTGATGACTTTTCATTTGATTGTAGCCCGGGAAATATAGCTCTGGAAATACAACCATTTCTACGTTCTTGTCAGCTGCTTTGGCCAGTGTTTTATCAACTTTGGCCAAAGCACTTTCTATATTCCCCTCAGGTGAGAAGCCTTGGTATGCTGCAACAATCATGACCCCTCCTATTTGAGAAAACGTTGGATAATTTACTTCTTCAAATTGGTCCAGATAGTATCATAGACCGTTTGAACTTCTTGAGAGCATGCTTGCACAAATTCACCTACAGGCGACGCCGGTGGGTTTGATTCAGGCGAGTTTGCTACTGCATCTGACAGGTGAGGTTCTGTACCTTTGACACCTGCGGTATAAGCTGCATAGTTCGTAACAGCTGCTGCATTCTCTGGCTCTAATAGAAAATTCATGAACTTTAGTGCGTTGTCACGATTTGGTGCATCTTTTAGCAGAACAACATTGTCCATCCAAACCACGTATCCTTCTTTGGGAAATGCATATTCAACATTCGCGCCTTCCTCGCGAGCCTTGGCACTGAAACCAGACCAGATCATTCCAACTGATGCGTCACCAGATACAAGTACATCTTTTGCTATATCAGAACCAAAACTTGCCCAATGCGGTTTAGCATTCTGTAAAAGCTCATTGAGTGCCTTAAGTTGATCGCGATCAGATGTACATTGTGGGATGCCTAGATACATGGAAGCAAGAGCAAGTAGCTCACCTTGGCTGTCCAACACATTTATTTTCCCTTGCAATTCTGCAGGTGGGTCAAAAACTATACCCAGAGTGTTGATGTCACCTTTATAGTCATCACGATTTACAGAAAAGCTAGTTGAACCCCATTGATACGGGATCGAAGATTTACGCCCCATGTCAAACCCAACATTAACCCATTGATCCATAATATTACCATGATTTGGCATTTCAGCTTTTGTGAAGGTATCCAGCATGCCATCACCCGCCATGATTTCCACCATATAATCACCAGGAACAGCCACATCATAAGTTCCCATTTTCCCAGCCTTAAGAGATGCTAGCATTGCTTCATTGGAGTCAAAGGTATCCATGGTAACTTCGACATCGTATTCTGCCGAAAATTTATCTAAAAGCTCTTGCGGAATGTATTCAAACCAGTGATAAATAGATAGTTTTCCTTCAGCAGTAGCGATATTTGCTGCCATAGAAAGAGTTAGCGCCGCAACGCCAAGTTTTATTAGTTTTTTCATTCTAATCTCCTTGTTTGGTTGTAGTCGGGTTTGCCTTTTCCCCCATCCGCCCGACAAAATAGGACAGGGCGACAAATCCCACGGACACTGCTAGCAGTAGTGTGGAAATTGCCATTATATTGGGTTTAATTCCTTGTTTAACAGCGCCAAATATTACAGTGGGCAATGTTTCTACACCGGCCCCTTTGACAAAGTTTGTAATGATAAAGTCATCTAGCGAAATAATAAATGCTAATAAAAATCCTGATATAATTCCAGGAGCCATCAAAGGTAAAAGAATTAGGCGGAATGCCTGAAATCTTGTGGCGTAAAGATCCTGTGCCGCTTGCTCGTACACATCCTCAATACCCTGCATGCGGGCCGCAATTGGCAGATAAGCAAACGGAATGCAAAAGACTATGTGCGCGATTAGGATTGTAAGGTAACCGGTTGTAAATCCGATTGCAGAAAAGAAGATCAATGTGGCAACTGCAGTAACAATTTCAGGTACCATCAAAGGTAAATTAATCAGTGCAAAACTCACAGATTTGCCTCTAAAACTTCCTGCACGCAGCATTGCGGTAGCTGCCATTGTTGCGATTACGGTTGCCGATATTGCAGCCATAACAGCAATTGATACTGAATTTATCGCCGCGGTTTTGAATTTTGGAGCATCTACTCCATAGAATAAATCGTAGTACCATCGCAACGAGACCGTATTCCATCGCGTGATAGAGTTACTGTCATTAAAGGAATAAACCATAACAATGATTAAGGGTGCATATAATAAAAATAGACACAGAAGTGTTAGGGATTTGAAGCCCGTAAAATGGCGCAGATCGACATTCTTCGTAGCCATCAGATCTGACCCTTTGTTTGGTTGCGCGCATAAAATGTAAGAACAATTAACACAAGAGATAACAATATCATCGACGCGGCAGCACCAAACGGCCAATTTCCTGCGGCACCTTTAAATTGCTCCTCAATTAATGAACCTATCATAAAATTCTTAGCTCCCCCAAGTAAATCGGGCGCCAGAAAGGCACCTAAACTAGGAACAAAGACAAGAATACATCCCGCGACTATGCCGGGCCTTACAGTTGGCAAAATAACTTTAAACAGCGTCACAGTTCGCGAGGCGTAGAGGTCAGCCGCCGCCTCACTTAGAGCAAAATTATAGCGTTCGACGGCGGCGTAAATAGGAAGAACCATGAATGGTAGATACGAATAGAACAGCCCCAGTTGTACTGCAAAATTTGTGTTAATGATGTGAAAGGGCTCCGAGATCAGTCCAATAGATAGAAAAAATTCATTCAAAGGGCCATTATCCCGAATAAGAAACTTCATTGAAATTGTACGTATTAATAAGTTCACCCAATAAGGAATTGTAATTAAGAAAAGCCAAATCGTTTTGTTCCTTCCTGTCCTCGTGGCAATAAACCACGCAGTAGGAAAACCAATTATTAAGCAACAAAAAGTAGCAAGCCCAGCCTGCCAAATTGACCGCCAGAAAATACTTATGTAGGTCCATTCTATTACTGGCGGGCTATCTCCGAAAAGTCCTCGATAAAGAAAAAATTGGTCATAAGCAGAAATCGAAAATTCCCAAATAACGCCACCGCGAAACTCTTTCGTTAAGAAAGAATAAACCAACATCATAGCGACTGGTATAACCAGGAAAAAACCAATAATGATCCACGCAGGAAAGATTAATGGTATACCAAAACCGCTATAGGTTTTGGCTGAGCCTTCGGGGTTTACTTTTGGTAGCTCAGCCATCAGTCTACCAGTAACCGGGCGGAGCTTGCTTCAAAATCAAGCCCTACGGACTGACCCACATTAGGAATTTTAATTTGAGTGGAGTTTTGCATTCTTACCGTTACACGCGAACCGCTCGTTAGACTGACCTCAATATGAAGGTCGGTTCCAAGATAAATGTGTCGGACTGTCTTGCCCTCCAGCATACCTTTGCCTGAAGCAGTAATTTTAATGCGCTCAGGACGTATGGATAGATGTCCTGAACCAACAAGCGCACCTTCCGCAGCAGAGCATATGATTTGTGCTCCACCAGGGAGGACGCAAGAACCTTTTCTCTTTTCAACGTTCGAAACGGTTACATCGATTAAGTTTGTTTCACCTATGAAATCAGCAACAAATTTGTTCTCAGGTGCCTCATAAATTTCTCGAGCAGATCCAACTTGTTGAACCCGCCCACCCTCAAGAACAGCAATGCGATCAGACATCGTCAGCGCTTCCTCCTGATCGTGGGTGACGAAAATAAATGTTATCCCAGTTTGGACTTGAATTTGTTTTAATTCGAGGCGAACAGCTTGCCGAAGCTTGAGATCAAGCGCAGACAAAGGTTCATCAAGTAGTAATACCTTAGGGCTTGGGGCAAGAGCCCTTGCGAGAGCTACTCGTTGTTGTTGACCACCAGATAATTGGCTAGGCATTCTGTCTGCAAAATCAGATAGTCTGACAAGTTCAAGCACCTCCCCAACTCGGGCTTTAGCTTTAGAAGTATCGTGGCCTAACCGCAGCAAGCCAAACATAACATTATCTGTAACATTCATATGGGGAAATAAAGCATACTGCTGGAACACGGTGTTTATTGGGCGCTCATTAGGCAATAGATCGGCAATATTCTGACCATAAAGGTGAATTGCACCATTAGTGACCTCTTCGAAACCTGCGATCAACCTCAGCAAGGTTGTCTTTCCACAGCCAGATGGCCCCAGTAAGGTAAAAAATTCATTATCACGAATATCTAAGCTGACGCCATTTAAAGCGGTGAATGCACCAAAACTCTTAGTTACATTTTGAATATCAACTGAAATTTCTTTGTCTTTAGACATTCGATCCCAAAAATTAGATGCGGCTATACCCCTAAAACTTAATATAATATATTATCTTTGGCAATTTGAGGGGTATATACCCCCAAAGAGGTAAAATAATGCATGTCAAAAACTCCGAGATACTATTGGCAAAAACAATCAAGTCATTGAAAAAAAAGACCTTTTCAGAAAGTTTAAATAGGTGGCTTCGCACTTTGGCAAACCACGACAACACTACAATTTTGGCTTACTTTCGCGATGAAACACCTCAAATTCTATTAACAGATTCGGAAACTGAAGCTGTGCACCAAAACATGACTCAAGTATATCTTAGTGGCGCTTACTTGCTAGATCCATTTTATGAGCTGCACAATTCTAATGCTGATACCGACCTTTATCGGTTGTCGGATATTGCACCAGATCAATTCAGTCGAAACCAATATTTTTTGGAATATTATCAACGAACTACAATAATTGATGAACTGGCTTTCCTAATCTGGCCATCACCTAAGATTAGTGTACATGTCTGCTTGGGGCGTGATATTAAATCCAAGAGACGATTTTCAATACGAGAATTATCTTTAGCAAAACAAGTAGTTCCAATAGTTGAAACACTTATATGCGAACATTGGGGGAATTTGCGATTTAGTAGTGCAGATCCAGGAGAGGATACACTACAAAGGATGGTGCGATTAGTCGCTGAAACCCACGGTATCAATTTGACCAAACGGCAGGCAGAAGTGGCACTATTGGTCCTCAGAGGGCACTCGTCCGCATCAATAGGATTACGGTTAGGCATCTCTCCACAGACCGTTAAAGTATTCCGAAAGCAGTTATATCGAAAATGCAGTATATCGTCTCAAGCAGAGTTATTTGCTCTTATAACCCCTCTGCTGGTAAACTAAGAGTCAATGCTGTCTTTTGACTTTTGTATCCAAGATTAACATTAATGCAGTTACAAAAACTGATCCAAATAAGCTCAAAATTAAGACGTATAAAAGCGGAACCATTTGCAACAAAATGGCAAATGCAACACAAAAAACTGCCAAGCTTATAGTACCAAATATAGCAGAATAAACAACTCCAGTTACAATGCTCTTTCCAAACACCTTATGAATATTGAATGATATTAAAATATACGCGATCGGGAATGCTAGAAGAACGCCAGATAAGTGTGCGCCTAGTCTTGAGGCAAAAACAGTAACAACAGAAATTATAATCCCACCAACTACAGCTCGTAAAAAAAGTATCAAATCATTTTCTGATTTCTTATCGACAAGCTCCTTACCAACGAAAAAACTTCCTACAAAACGTGTGACTATCGTTGAAAAGCCAAAGAAAAATACAGCCTGTAACAAATTAAAATTAACTTGGTAGAGGCTACTGGCCAGCAAGATCCATATTACCACAGAAACCAACGCGCAGCTCAAAGGTTTAAAAAACTTTGCTAAAATAAGATATGCGAGTAAAAAAACCTGCGTAGCGCTCAAAGCTACTAGTGAGTAAAGAGCAGTTTCATACAAAAAGCTCGTATCACTTTCTAGCATAAGAAAATAAAACCCTGGACCGAGCCCAACTGGAAGCCCTGCAATAAGTCCCGCCATAGAGGGGCCAAGAGTAACTACTAGTTTAGCTACAAGTATCACAATAAACGCGGCCACTATTACCCTTGTGAGCATGGGCACAAGCATAAGCCCGATACTAAGTTCCAATATATTCTCCAAGTTGTGCCGTAAAAAACTCAAATGTCATTGAGAACTTTTTTTAATGAGCCAGAAATTTCAATTTCATCAAGATTACGCCCAATAAGGACTACATTGTTTTCCTTTATGTCGGTTGATCCATCAAACTCATCAGGAATACGTTCTGGATTTTGCATAATTTTTCGTACCGACTGCAATAATAATCTACCATTTGGTGTTCGAACTATCCCTTTAATTCGGACAATTTGATTACCATGTCGATTCAACAGTGCCGATAGCCAGACTGAGAAGCCCACCCAGGTATCATCACGAAAGGTTAAATCATCAAGATTAAGTTGAATAGACGTAATAGGTGATAAGTTCTCAACTGTTTCTTTTGTGCTTAAGATAATCGGATCTGTAGGTGTTAATTCTGGCATAGGACTTTCCACACCAAATAAAGATTGACTGATGTTATCTATGGGGTTCATGAAATTAAGGGTTGCCACAAGTTTTGATAACTCACCTTCAGAACAACTTTCAGCCTTAGATACAATTATTTGATCTGCAGCCTCGATTTGGGAACGTGCTAATGGTTCACTCTTAATTTGCTCAATCCCATGCAAGGCATCTACGATTACAATTATTTTTTCCAGAACAATATGGCGAGCGAGAACCGGATCATCATTTATCGCGGACATAACATTCGATGGATCGGCAACCCCACTCATCTCAAAAATGAGGAATCTACTGCTTTCTTCGTTTGATTTAACTGTACGCTGATTACAAATGCTGTGGAACAGTTCAATCATTTGAGATTGCAGCTCACAACACACACATCCGCCTTGCAAAACATCTAACGCCAACGCTGAACTCAATAGTGTATCATCAACTGCGTGTGATGCTACTTCATTTACAATTATGTGCGGTTTATAAAACGTTCCAGCATAAAGCTGATGCCGAAGCCAGGTACTTTTGCCAGCGCCAAGAAAACCGGAAAGTATTATCAGCTTCAGCCGGTTTTCACTATCGCTCATAGTATATCAGTTTACCCTCAGAGGATCGTAGGGGTTTCCAGTAAATATTTCTACTTGCCTCCACACGTCCTCGATAGTTGGGCAAATAACCGTTTTGCCCATTCCATTTGATAACTGAATGCCTGGCAAAGTACCAGCGTCGGTCGCAGTAATACCAAGCGGCTTAAGTAATCTATTGATTAAATTAGCACGAGCGAAACGTATTTTGAGCCTTTCATGAGGTGTCGCCCCACCAGCGTCCGTCCAATGACCAACTGCTGGCGGAAAACCACATGCAGAACACATTAGCCAGTCCTTCCTAAAAGAAACAGTCGTAACACGTAATATCAGCAATCATATTGTTTCAGGACGTTTATCACTATTGAATGGATATCGGACGCGGAAATCGTCTGTTATATCCTGGAAAGTAGTCCACTCCACACCAGACTGTTTGTTAATGTATTCTATCAAACGTTCTAACATAAGAAGCACTTGCGGACGCCCTGCTACATCAGGGTGAATGGTAAAACAAAAAGTAGCATAATCCATTTCACGATAAACCCAGTCAAATTGATCTCGCCAAAGAATTTCAATATCTCTGGGACTCACGAAACCATGGCTATTTGGCGCAGCCTTCATGAACATCATTGGAGGTAGATCATCAACGTACCAGTTCGCAGCTATATCCACTAAGTCAATTTCTTTCCCATGCTTCATGGGACGCATCCAAGTACTAGCGTCTTTTGAGTAATCAATCTTTGACCACTCATCGCCAACTCTAGCATAGAACGGTAGGAAATCTCGATACATCTGGCTGTGATCATATGTGAAGCCGTATTTCTGCAGTAGCGCTGCAGTATTCTCAGACATTTCCCACCACGGCGCCACGTAGCCACGGGGTTTGTCACCAGTCAAAGCTTTGATCACCTCCACTGAATAAGCTAAAATATCTTCTTCTTGTTGCAATGTCATCGCAACAGGGTTTTCATGCATATATCCATGAGCTCCAATTTCATGCTCAGCTTTTTTAATCATCTCCATTTCTTTTGGAAATGAATCCATTGTATGACCTGGGATGAAAAAGGTTGATTTCATGTCATATTTTTCAAAGAGCCTGAGAAGCCTGGGCACACCAACCTCAGTAGCGAAAACTCCCCGTTGTATATCGGAGGGACTATCCTGCCCCCCGTACGAGCCAATCCACCCTGCAACAGAATCTATATCTATACCAAAGGAACATTTTATCTCTTTCATTGCTAAACCTTTCTAACAGTTTTCAGCTACAGCCGATTTTTTTTTCAATCCCTAAATAAATTTATGCACCAGTTATTAAAAAGTTCAAAATATATTTTTATTCCTACAACTAGGATATGAACATTAGTAAAAAGCTATCATTATTAGACGCCAATAGGCATAAGCTTTGAATCTCGTTTGATAGATCTTGGAGCTATAAGTTCTTTCCAAGTTGATAATGCAGTATTTGCAGCTGGAAAAGACGGCCGTTCAATATGCTGACCGCGACCAGGTTGCGCAACAGAATTAGTACTTGAATCCCACACGACATCTCCACGTGACATCGTATATCGAGGTAAACCTGAAACTTCGAAACCTTCAAATACGTTGTAATCGATAATTGATTTTTGAGATTTTGCGCTGATGGTTTTCTCAGCGGAGGGGTCCCATATTACCAAATCTGCATCAGCTCCCTTCATAACGGAGCCTTTCCTCGGGTAAATATTTAAAATCTTTGCAATATTGGTAGAAGTTATTGCAACAAACTCATTTGGAGTTATTCGGCCACTTCCCACTCCATATGTCCATAGCAATGATAACCGATCCTCTAGACCACCCGTTCCATTTGGAATTTTGGTAAAATCTCCAACGCCCATTCTTTTCTGCTCTGTTGTGAAAGCACAATGGTCTGTAGCTACAACATGCAAAGATCCTGCAGATAATCCAGCCCACAGTCCATCTTGATGATACTTATCACGAAACGGTGGCGACATTACCCGTTGTGCAGCATAATCCCAATCCTCATTGAAATATTCGTTTTCGTCGAGTAGCAGATGCTGTACTAACGGTTCTCCCCAAACACGCTGTCCTTTTTGCCTTGCTCGTCGTATAGCCTCATGCGCATCCTCACTCGAGGTATGAACAACGTATAAAGGAACACCCGTAGCATCAGCAATTGTTATTGCTCGGTTTGTCGCCTCACCCTCCACGGAAGGAGGCCTTGAATATGCATGCGCTTCTGGACCACTATTTCCCTCCTCCAAAAACTTTTGCTGCAAACTTGCTATTAGATCTCCGTTTTCAGCGTGAACTAAAGGAAAGGCTCCTAACTCTCCGCATCTTGTGAAAGAGGCATACATTTGATCATCATTGACCATTAATGCCCCCTTATACGCCATGAAATGCTTGAAAGTATTGACACCTTTACTAACAACATCTGACATTTCATTAAATATTTTCTCAGACCAATTTGTTATCGACATGTGAAAGCCAAAGTCACATGATGCTTGCCTAGTTGCTCGCTCTAACCATTCATCTAATGCAACCAACAAACCTCTTTCATCTGGGACGATCATATCTATTATGGTTGTTGTCCCGCCAGAGAGCGCAGCGAATGTACCACTTTCCCACGTTTCTGCTGTCGTCGTACCCATGAAAGGCATTTCTAAGTGAGTGTGGGGATCAATGCCTCCTGGCATAACGTAGCAGGAAGCGGCATCAATTATTTCATCACCAGATAAATTGTCACCAATCTCAGAAATAATAGCGCCATCTATTTTTACATCGGCGGTATAACTTCTATCCGCTGTGAGTACCGTTCCACCTTTAATAACTTTAGACATCTTACACCCTTCCACTAGCAAGCACTGCATACTTAATCGAGTCTCTGTACATTAAACTATTCGCGATAACAGAAAATATCCATCACCCATTTGGCACTGCAAGCATCCCTTCTCCAAGTAAAGCAGCTGCATATACCCCATCAACAACTGGCATATTAAACTCTTTACTAAATGGCTTGGCTAAATGTGCCATTCCTGCACATCCTAAAGCTATGCTTCCAATCGAATATTCGCGCAGTAAAGAATGGATAATTTCTCGCATCTTCACTTTGGTTTCTTTTGGTTTGTTTTCAAAATCCAAAACAGGGATGTTACTAGCGTGTACGAAGCTACATTTATCAAGCAGACCATAATTTCTAAGATTATCTTCAATTACTGGAATGGCTTCTGAGACAGTCGTTATAACTCCGAATTTATCAGCATAAAGTGAACACATTGTAAAAGCTGCCCAGCCTATCCCAATAGTAGGAATTGATATAGTTCTCCTTGCTTCAAGAAGAAATGGATCGTCAAAGCACGCTATAACAGCTAATTTTGACTTCGCTTTTTCTGCTTCTTTCAAATTTGAAAACAAAATCGGCTTTGCTTTTTCTGCATCAATTGGACCCTGTATAGCACTTGGAGCGCCAAAGCATGTTACCCCGGTTACATTTCGACGGTTATTTAAAGCAGAGTTAGCTGACGAAACAATTTTATCAGTCATAGACTGTGTTGAATTTGGGTTTACAAAAACAATATCGGTGCTCTGCGTCAAACAAGACCCTTTCCAGCATCAGACCCTTTCTTGTCACGTCTTCTCTGCGATAATACAAAAAACGTGAGAAAGAAAACGATGATTAACAGAGAAAATAATGTCGTAAGAGTGCCAAGTGCATATATAACTGGGGTTGTCACATTGGTTGTCATCCCAAAAATTTCTAACGGCAAGGTGTTGCGACTGCCTGATGTCAACAATGTTCTGGCAAATTCATCATAACTCAGTGTGAAACCAAACAAAGCCACACCTATTAAAGAAGGAGCAATTATCGGCAGCACAATCAAACGAAAAACTTGAATTGGACCTGCCCCTAAATCTCTGCCAGCTTCCTCATACGCTTTGTCGAAACGGTTGAAAACCGCAAACATTATCAGAATTCCAAAGGGAAGCGTCCAGGTTAATTGAGCACCCAATCCTGAAGTAGACCAATGAACTTCCCACCCTAATTGAGAAAATATCAGGCCAACGCCTAATGACACTAGAATTGATGGAATGACCAAGCTTGCAATGATAAGGTAAAAAAGTGGTGTTGAGCCAAAGAATTTTTTTCTATATGCCATCCCAGCCCCAACCGAAAATACAACGGTTATCACCATGACCGTCAAACCTAGGATAATACTTCGTTGGAAAGATCCCCAGATATCACCGACCATTTGAGTTCTAAATAATTCCTGAAACCAATGCAAAGATGTGCCTTGCATCGGGAACGTTAAACCCCCAGTTGGGCCCTGAAAACTAAGAATACCTATTGTTATGACCGGGCCGTAAAGAAATACTAAAAACGCAATAAATATTGCAGTTAGTACATAAAAACCTGTAGATCGCTTTTCACCCAAAGTTATAACTCCTTACGAATATCCACAAAACGGAGCATGATTGAAATCATAATGACCACGGTTGCTAATAAAACGACCGCAGTCGCACAAGCAGAGGGATATTGAAGTAAACTTATATCATTAGAAATTAGTCGTCCCATATTTGCTATTTGAGAACCTGACATAAATCTTACGGTAATAAAATCACCCATCACCAGCGCCACAACAAATATTGAACCAATCATTATTCCAGGCTTACAGAGAGGAATTATAACATTTACTAAAATCTGCGTACTTGATGCCCCAGCGTCTCTAGCTGCCTCTATAAGCGATTTATCAATTCTCATCATAGTGTTGAAGATCGGGACCACCATGAATAGAGTGTATAAATGCACAAAAGCCAAACAGACTGAAAACTCAGAATACAGTAGCCACTCGACTGGCTCATCGACTATGCCCATCTCGATCAATGACTGATTTGCCAATCCATTCCTACCTAGAAATGGAATCCAACTAATCATTCTGATGATGTTTGACGTCCAAAATGGGATAGTGCAGAGGAGAAAACAAATGATTTGCCAGGTCAGAGAGTGTACGAAAAAAGCCAGATAGTATGCGACTGTAAATCCTAAAACAAGTGTTATTGCCCACACTAGAACCGCAAAATATAAAGTTCTAAAAAACACCCGATAAGTGACATCGGAAGTTAACAGAAATTCGTAGTTATCAAATAGAAAAGCAGGGTAAATCGAGAACTCTGTGGAACCCCAAAAACTTACTGCTGTAATTAGGATTATCGGCACAATAATAAATGCCGACAAAACCAAAATCACTGGACTAGCCAATAATATACTAGAGATATTTTTTTGTAATACAGCCAATATTAGTGTCCGTAATCCGTTAACAATTTATTAAGGCTAGTAAAGATGCCCTTGAGTCTTTGGTCGACGCAAAGATTTGCGTCGACCTTTTTTTTTAAGAAGCGATGAATTCGTTCCACTTCCTAACCATATACTGGTTTTCATCCATAACAGCATTCCAACAGGCTACACTGCCCATACGGTCATAGAAAGAACCGCCATCACGCACTGCTCCAGCGCTTTCCATTTTTACCCCTTGCGGATTAACGATATCACCTTTGGCTGCTTTACCTTCAAACCAATAACTCCACTCATCAGCGGACATATATTCTTTTGAAGTTTCAACCGCTGCAGAATAATAGCCTTGACGCATCAGGAAGCCACCAACCCAGCCGGACAAGTACCAATTGATATACTCATACGCCGCGTCCAACTCTTTCCCGCTCAGGTGTGCAGCAATTCCTAATCCGCCGCCCCAGCTACGGTAGCCTTCTTTTAGTGGCTGATAAACACATGGGATCCCTTTTGATCTCACTGCAGTAATCGCAGGAGACCACATTGATTGAATTACGACCTCACCAGAAGCCATTAAATTGACAGATTCATCGAAGCTTTTCCAGAATGCTCTAAATTGGCCCGCCTTTTTGGCCTCAGTGAAGATACCGATAGTCTTATCGATTTCCTCTTTGGTCATATTACCCTTATCACCGTACTGGATTTCACCCATAGCTTCGCAAACCATTGCCATATCCATGATACCGATAGATGAAATATCCAGAATTGAGGCTTTGCCTTTAAACTCAGGGTTTAGCAATTCCGCCCATGTATTGATTGGTCTGTTAATAAGATCTGGTCTTATTCCCAGTGTATCGGCGTTATAAATCGTTGGAATCATTGTCATCCAACCAGTTTCTTCTGATGAAAAACTTTTACCATTAGCGCCTTCCACAAAGCTCACTGTATGAGGTGCAGTGCCTTGGGCAATTGTGCTTGTTGGGGTCAGCTTACCATTTTTAAAGATACCAACAATTTTGTCATAGTTAGCAATCTTGCTTGTATCCATCGCTTGTAAGTTACCAATTGGCCAAACTTTTTTACACATCCAATACTCAATATCTGCGATATCGAATGACTTGGGCTGTGTTGCAACCTTTTGAACAACTGAGTCACTGTCAAGTGCAGTCATCTCCATTGTAATGCCAAGATCTTCTTTAGCCTTTGCTGCAATTTCATTAAAGGCAGAAACGCCTGTACCTGATTGCCGCAAAACAATGTTACTTTGTGCCCAAATCATAGGGGCTCCAAGTGTTCCTGCAGCGGCAGCTGTGGTAGCGGCTACGCCACTTTTAAGTAGCGATCTGCGGGAAATTTTACTTTTGCTATTTGCTTTCATATTAATCTCCAACTTGATTTATGACATCATTGAGTTTTTAAAGTTTTTGCATCGATGTCGTTCCAAACTGCAAAAACTGTTTCTCCGATACTAAAAGGTTTATCGAAAAAAGTTGCTTCTGGCATTTTTGCCAAGTACTCACCACCTGCATCATCTTCTACCGACACAGTCACGTTATCACCAAAATATTCAATCGCGTTTACTTCGCATTTAAAATTTCCTTTCGAGCGCTTGAGACCAAAGAGATCCGACCGGACGGAAATAAGGGTTTCTTTCCACTGAATGACGTTGTGCCCACCAAGAAATTTTGCGACAAATTCTGTTTCAGGGTTATTGTAAATGTCTCTGGGAGAACCGCTTTGTTGGATTTTAGCATCATTCATTACAACAATTTGGTCAGAGAGAGCCATTGCTTCATCCTGACTATGAGTAACGTGTAAAAAAGTAATTCCGAGTTCTGATTGCAGACGCTTCAGCTCAGCACGCATCTTTACTCGAAGGAATGGGTCAAGGGCTGACAGGGGTTCATCAAGTAATAAAATTTGCGGATCTGTGATCAAAGCTCGAGCCAAAGCCGCGCGCTGCTGCTGGCCACCAGATAACTGGCTTGGCAAGCGTTCTGAATACTGAGACAAACCAACTGTCCCTAGCATTTTCTGAACCCTTTCTTTTTGTTCCGACGCAGAAACTCCTTTGATTTTCAAACTAAATGCAACGTTTTTCTCAACAGTCATGTGGGGAAACAATGCATAATTTTGAAACATCATGGCAGTACCACGCTGCGCAGGAGGAAGCTTAGATATATCACGTCCATCCAAAACTACTGCACCTTCAGAAACTTCTTCGTGTCCAGCGACCATCCTCAACGTCGAGGTTTTGCCGCATCCAGAGGGACCAAGCAGACAAATATACCCTTTATCATTAAACTTAATGCTGATGTTGTCTACTGCTACGGCGGTACCGTAAAATTTTGAAACACCTACTAACTCTAACTGCGACATATATTCTTTCTCATGTGTTGGACTGAAAGCTGTCAGCGACTCGGCCGAATGTCTGCTTATTAGGTCGCAATTGGAGGTAAAAATCAAACAAATTGATTAAAAAAGAAGCACAAATCTATACGATTGCACATTTTTTTATCTCCGAGAAATGCTGTTTATTTGCATTTTTTACTCAATCTAGAGGCAGAAATTTACAAGTTATCAAAGGAAGAATCTTCGAAAAAAATTTAAAGAAAGCTTAAAATCCTTCTAGAACATCATGTTATATTCATCTTTGGCTATCTTTTCTGTAATTATTTCGTTTTCTAAATCTGATTTTACCATTTCTGGATCTCTTTCTGATTTAGATCCATATCCTCCGCCGTTTGGCCCCAGAACCTCTATTTTTGTTCCGACAGGAATTAGCTTATACGGAATTTTAGATGGCAAGCTCGACTTATTATTTGATTGTTCTACTAAATTTATTTCTGCAGTAGACCCACTGGCGCCACCATCAAAGCCCCAAGGCTTGTACTTGTGTCCATCTCCCTCAATGGAAATTGCTCCATCATCCAGAAATTCAAAAAGTCTTACTGTGCCTAAACCACCACGCCACTTACCATGACCTGCATCAGCTTCTCGCAACTCATATTTTAAGACTCTCAATGGCAAATGACTTTCAATATCCTCGATTGGGTTATTTCTTGTATTCGCATATAGCGTGTCTACTGCATCCATACCATCTTGCCCATATCGCCCACCGTAAGACCCCTCCATTATTTCCATGTGAACCCATTGGGAGCCTGCGCTTCCACCGGAAAAGGCAACCACCCTTAAATTTCCAATACCCGCGCTGACTTTTTCTGGAACGGCTTTTGACATCGCCTTCATTACTGTGTCAGCCACAGCATTACCGGGGCAAAATCTTGCTATTACTGGTGCAGGAAAAATTGGATTTGCAAGACTGCCGAGCGGCGCTGTTATTTCAATGGGTCTCGTAAGACCACTATTTTGAGGTATTGCGCCGAACTCGTTACTATCAAGCAGAATAGAACGAAGCGTCAACCATATTGCACAATCTACTGTGCCAACAAAGGGCATATTTATAGGCTTATTATCAATCTGCTTGGAAGTGCCTGCCAAGTCAACTTTCAAGTTCGACCCTTTTACATTAATTGACGCGGCTATTTTAATGTCTTTTAAATTTGCATCCTCACTATCTAGAAATCCATCTATGAATGTTTCTGCATAATAAGTCCCATCGGGAACCTCTTCGATCGCTTTGCGCATCAGCGTCTCTGAATAATCTAGAAGGTTCTCATACGCAGCAGTTATGGTCTCAAGCCCATATTTTTGAATAAGTTCATTAAATCTCTCCGCGCCAATTCTTGCTGCGGAAACTTGTGCCTCCATATCTCCAACTACTAGGTCCGGCATCCTTATGTTTGACCTTAAAATTTGCCACACTGGCTCAACTTTTTTGTTATTTTCATAGACTCTGACTGCTTTGAACTGGAGGCCTTCAGCATATGCATCGACAGCATCGACAATTCCACAACTTCCAGGTGTCAAAGCCCCAACGTCGAGATGGTGGGCAGTCGTGACCGAAAAACCAACAAGGTCATTATTAGCGAATACGGGAACAAGAAACCCAACATCTGGACCGTGTGAAGCACCATTGTAAGGGTCGTTGTGCATAAAAATGTCCCCTGGCTTAATTTCATCACCACGTCCTTTTAATTCCTCGAGCACACCCATCACATATCCTGGAATTGGGCCAGATTGTAGCGGAGTACTCATGGTACACTCACAAAGCTGACGCCCAGTTTGGTCCGTTAATGCAGTCCCAAAGTCTTCGCTTTCTCTAATGATACTTGAGTAGCTCATACGCATAAGCTTCTGGCCCATTTCCAACGCTATGTCTTCAAGCGCCCCATGGATCACAGATGCTAAAAAAGGATCTATATTTTTATCAATCATTGTTATTATCCAATTTTCTTAATCTTAGAGTTAGGTCATCATCAACAGACATTGTCCATCCAGGGGGTACAACTGTTGTACTGTCCTCTTGATAAATAACGTTTGGACCAGCTTTTTGGGCACCGCCTGTCAAAGTCTTCCTGTCTATAATTTCAGTTTCAAAACTTTGGGGTTTACCATCAATGCTAAATTCTACTTTAGTATTAGGTAAATTCAAACGACTAACAGTTTCATCACTGCTATTTTCAAAAGAAAATTTATTGCTCGAATTTTCCTTTTTAATTTGTGCCTTCAACTTTACCGATACCATTTCTATATCTGCAGATAAGAAATTGTGACCATATTCTTGCTTATGCTGTTTGTGGAAGGCATCCCATACCTGCTCCAAGTTTTCTGGCTTAAGCACATCAGAATTAAGGGGTACTTTTAGCTCATACCCCTGACCCACATATCTTAGGTCAGTAAACGCCTCAAATTGTATTAATTTTGTATCAGCCTTATCCCGTTCAAAAATTGAAGTCAGATCACTTTTCATTTCAGATAAGGTTTCATTAAGGGTGGATAAATTAAATTGTGTCTTTGTCATAAGCAACGTTTTGACAGAATGGTATTCAACCTGGGAAATTAACAATCCAAAAGCACACATTATTCCGGGATTCTGCGGTACAATAACTTCATTTATACCCAAAATTTCAGCCACACCGACTGCTTGTAAAGGCCCTCCTCCACCGAACGCGCATAAGCTAAAATCTCTTGGATCGATACCTTTTTGTATGGTTCTCGATCTTATGGCTGAAGCCATGTTATTATTGAGAACTGAAATTGTGCCAAGTGCCGTTTGATTTATAGTACTTCCAAGGTTTGAGGAAACTTCTTTCAGGCTCGTTTCTGCCATTTGTGAATCCAGCGTCATTCTTCCATCAAGAATTCTGTCACCTAGCAGCCTACCCAACACTAAATTTGCATCTGTTACTGTTGGTTTTGATCCACCTAAATTATAGCATGCCGGACCAGGAAAAGCTCCAGCACTCTCAGGACCAACCTTAAAACCACCACCAGCATCTACTCTAGCAATCGAACCTCCCCCTGCGCCAATCGTGTGAATATCAATCATTGGTAGCTGTACAGGGTAACCTGAGATACTTGCATTACGTGAGCTGACCTCATTCAATTGGCCATCATTAATAATTGAAATGTCAGCACTAGTCCCGCCTATATCTAAAGTGATTAGGTTTTTCATTTTTTTCTTAGATGCGAGCCATAAGCCAGCATTTGCCCCAGCAACTAATCCCGAAAGCAAGGTAAGTTCTGGGTGCCTCATTATCATTTCTGGTGTAGCCAGTCCGCCACTGGAAGTCATAATTCTCAACTCAGCGTTCTGGCAAATATTCTTTAAATTAAATGATAAATTATCAATATATTGCGTAACTTTTGGCCCAATGAAAGCTGCAACGGCACCAGTAGTAAAACGTTCAAACTCACGAAATTGCGGAGAGACACTGGATGAAGTCGTAACAAAAGCACTTGGAATTTGGTCTCGAACAATTTCTAAAACACGATTTTCATGTGCATTATTTCGATAAGAAAACAAAAAAGCTATGAGAATAGAATTTACATTATTATCCTTAAAAAACTCTAAATGAGCCAAAATACTTTTTTCATCTAACGGTGTAATTTCATTACCAGAGCTATCTAGACGGCAGTTTACGGTCTTTCTAAACTTACGCTCTATCAAGGCTCTGTCTTGCCAAGGGATTTCCTGTCCAATCGAATAATGTTGCGGCCTTTGATGTCTGCCAATGTGCAAAATATCTCTAAAACCAGAGTTAGTTATTAAACCAACTTTTGCGCCTTTGCCCTCAAGTATGGAATTAGTTCCAACGGTGGTTCCATGAAAAATGGTGGACACGTCTTTTGCTTTGATCGAGTACTTTGCTAAGAGCGCCTCCAGACCGGAACAGACCGCTTTGGATGGATCATCCGGCGTTGATGCTGTTTTATAGACAAAAGTTTTTTGATTAGAATTATCGAAACAGAAAAAATCAGTAAACGTACCACCGACATCAATACCAATTGAATACAACTTCTTCTTCCTTTTAATAAAAGTATAGTGTTACCATAATGTGGAGCAGATTTTGACTATGAGTCAATAGACAGAAGGGGTCGCTCGGATGAAAGGAATTCAAATAAATAAAATTGATGATGATTTCCACAGAAGTTTGGAAATTAATTTACCCAAGCCTGATTTAAACAACCATGAAATTTTAGTTGAAGTACATTATGGAGGGTTGAATTATGCTGATCTGATGATGTGCAATGGCTCTTATCCCCACCCCAAAGGTTACCCACTTCAAGCAGGAATAGAGTTTTCAGGCATTGTTGCAAAATGTGGCTCAGAAGTTCAAAATTTTTCAGTTGGCGACAGAGTGGCAGGCTTCTCCGAAAACGCTGGTGCCTTTTCAGAGTTTTTAAGTATACCAGAGACTAGCGTCACAAAATTGATTGACGAAGTTTCTCTTGAAGACGGTGCTGCGTATTACGTCCAAACAACAACGGCATTTCACTTATTGCATACTATTGGCAAGGTAGAGGCCAATGATATTTTACTCATTCATGCCATAGGTGGCGGCGTTGGCTTGAACTTAACCCAGCTTGCAAAGCTCTCCGGAGCAACGGTAGTTGGCACTGTCGGAACAACTGGAAAGGAGAAAAGACCATTAGAGTGTGGAGCTGACCTTGTTTTGGACCGGACCAAGCAGCAATTTACGGAAGAAATTCAGCAAAAATTTGGAAAATCCCCTATAAGACTGTTAATCGACTCCACCGGTGCAGATATTTTAAATGACAGCTTCGATTTAATGCAAAACTTAGGTCACGTTGTAAGTTATGGAGAAGCCAGTGGTAAACCTTATGATAACCTTTGGTCCCAACTAGTTCGTAGGTCTTTAACTTTCTCAAGGCTGCATATCGGCCATATCGATCATCGATCAGACGAGTGGCTTCAGTCTCAGATTACTATCCAAGAAATGATTAAGAATAAAAAACTAAAGTTATTTATTGAACATATTTTTGCAATCGAAGACTTTGACTTAGCTTATCAATCACTCGACAGCCGTAAAATATCAGGAAAAATTTTAATCAAAATAAAATGAATTGCCATTATTTCAAAAATCAGACTAGCAAAAGACCAATATACTTTAATTCTCAGCGAGTGCCGTTTAACGAGGCTCAGGCACTTATAAAAAAAATTCTACCTGACTCAGGATTTACTTCTGCTTACGAAACTATTTCTAAGTGGCCAGGTTATCAGCCAACATCGCTAATTAATCTTGTTAATGTAGCAGATGCATTGGGGGTCAAATCTGTTTTTTACAAAAACGAGGCAGAGCGGTTTGGCCTAAAGAGCTTCAAGGCTTTGGGTGGAGCCTATGCGGTACATAAATGCTTAGAAATGCTAGTTGGAAAAAATCATATTAGTGATAATAAAAGTCCAAAAATCAAAAAGATGATAGCCGGTATAACGGTCACTTCGGCAACAGATGGAAACCATGGAAAATC
The DNA here is from genome assembly GCF_965655845.1 of Candidatus Salinivivens marinus. Lineage (NCBI taxonomy): Bacteria > Pseudomonadati > Pseudomonadota > Alphaproteobacteria > Rhodobacterales > Paracoccaceae > Candidatus Salinivivens > Candidatus Salinivivens marinus. The sequence goes on along the minus strand of NZ_CBFHHX010000010.1, from coordinate 11,033 downwards.
TGTAGCCTGGGGAGCTAAGATGTTTGGCTGTAAATGCGTAATATTTATTCATGAGAAAGTGAGCAAAAATAGAGAAAACGCCTTAAAGAAATACGGGGCCCAAGTCGTAAGGGCTGGGAAAAATTATGACGAAAGTGTGAAAATAGCTCAGGAGAAAGCAAAGGAAAATGACTGGCACGTAATTTCTGATACATCATACGCCGGATATTCCACAATCCCGAAACATGTAATGAATGGCTATGAAGTTATGATCTACGAGGCTGTAATTAAGCAAAGTGTTAGGCCAACACACGTATTTTTGCAAACAGGTGTGGGCAGCTTGGCAGCGGGAGTAACTGCAAGCCTTTTCCGTAACCTCTATTATTCGCCCAGGATAATTTTGGTAGATCCAGAAAATGCAGATTGTTGGGTGCAATCAATTAAGCATCAAGAACCTGTCGCATGTGAGGGTAGCCTTGATACTTATATGGCAGGATTGGCTTGTGGAACCGTTTCAGTAATAGCTTGGGAGATCCTTAGCAAAACCATAGAAGCCTCAATGAGCATATCTGATTTAGATGCCGCGAGAGCAATGCGTTGTTTAAAATTTTGTAAAAGATCGCACTATGCAATAGAGGCTGGAGAGTCAGCAACTGCCGGATTGGCTGGCCTCATTTTAACCTCAAATACCTCTAGATTGAAGCAGCAATTGAAAATAAACAAAGACTCACAAATTTTGATTATAGGTAGCGAGGGTGTTACCGATAGAGATATCTACAACAAAATTGTGACAAATGAACTACTTTCAGAAACATGAAAAATAGATCTAAATACATAGCCGCTGCGGCTCAACTTGGCCCTATCAATCCAGAAGACAGTAAAGAGTCTGTTATTTCCAGAATGCTTAATCTTTTAGTCGCAGCAAAAGCAAACGAAGCCAAGCTAGTAGTATTTCCAGAGCTCTGCTTAACAACTTTCTTTCCAAGGTACTATATAACTGATCAAGCTAAGCTGGATGAATTCTATGAAACGGAAGTTCCATTCTCACTTATGGCTGAAATATTTGAGTTAATCAAAGAAGACAACATTATAATATCTTTTGGATTTGCAGAAAATGATAATGGAACACCTTTCAACACTTCCGTCTATGTAGAACCCTCTAAAAAAATAATTGGAAAATATAGAAAGATCCATTTACCGGGCCATAGAGAGTATGAACCACAGCGTCCATTCCAACACCTCGAAAAACGATATTTTAAAAAGGGAAACCTAGGATTCCCAACTTTCGATACTAGTCTCGGCAAGCTCGGAATGTGCATTTGTAATGATCGACGCTGGCCAGAAACGTATAGGTTACTAGCCCTTCAGGGATGTGAGGTTGTGACATTGGGTTATAACACCCCCAAGCATTATCCATTGGCTCCTGAGCATGATCATCTCCAAGAATTTCACAATCATCTTTGTATGCAAGCGGGCGCTTATGCCAATGGTCTTTGGGTTATAGCCTCGGCTAAGGCTGGTTTAGAAGATAACTGTGAATTAATTGGTGGGAGCTGCATTATATCTCCACGCGGAGAAATTGTTGCAGAAGCGAAAACGACAAAAGATGAACTTGTGCTTGCTGAAATCAATCTTGATGAATGCCGGTTGATAAAAGAAAATATTTTTAATTTTGATTTGCACCGACAGCCTGAGGATTACAAACTTTTAACAAAAACAACAAAATAGAACGGTCTATGAGACCGTATGTGAGGATCCAATGAAAATACTTGTTATAAACCCAAACACAACTTTAGAAATGACAAAAAGCATAGGAGAAATGGCTGAAAAATACTGTGCGCGAGGCACAGAGATTACAGCAATAAGTCCTGACTGGGGTCCACGTTCTATTGAGGGACATTTCGAGGAATATTTATCGGCTATGGCAACCGTAGAAACGGTTGCAAAATTTAAAGAAGATTATGATGCATTTGTCATCGCCTGCTATGGAGATCCAGGTGTTTCAGCATGTAGAGAAGTCACCGAAAAACCCGTGGTTGGAATCGGTGAAGCATCTATGCATATGGCATGTTTTGTCGGTCACAAATTCTCTGTAGTTACTGTAATTCCAAGAATTAAACCACTTTTGGAAGACTTGGTAAAACAACTTGGCCTAACTTCAAAATGTGCATCAATACGAGCGACTAATCTTTCGGTCTTAGAAATAGAACAGGATCCAGAGAGAGCCGTTACAGAGATGATTGATGAGGCAAAACTGGCTGTAAAAAATGACGGTGCAGAGGCAATTTGCCTTGGGTGTGCTGGAATGGGTCCGCTCGATTTGCGGGTGCAAGACGCTGTAGGGGTTCCAGTTTTTGATGGAACCGTTTCTGCCGTAAAAATAGTAGAGGGTCTCGTCACCTATGGTAAACACACCTCTAAGATTGGGGCTTACTCCTGGCCAGAAAAGAAAGAACTTGTGGGTTGCTCAACTATACTACAATCAATTTCGGAGTAGCATAGCGCTATTTAGTCAGTTTATTTTTGGCACGACTAATATTCATATAAACGTTGTTTAACTTCTACTTTTATATCCAAATCTTCAACGATACCTCTTCGAAACTGAATGCTTGCAAATGTTTAGGGCAGTAGTGTTGCCAATCCAAACAATCTGATATTGCTTGGTAGAGAGTACTTGACAGTTGGCCTATAAAGTTGCCGCATAACTTCAGCAAATGAATTATTCAAACCGGTTCAATCACTAAACAAGTATACAGCACAGAAGGCGCTATGTATAAATTTCTACAACACAATCACGTAGTTTTTTAGGTGCACATTATGAATAAACCAGCCTTGCTTTTAATATCGATGGGCGAACTCGCAACCCATCTGTTAGAAGCAGTCGCAAGGACTGACATTTTCGACACTATTGTGGTTGCAAGCAGAGACTTTGAAAAAGCAAAAAAAAGAGCCAACAACGCTGTGCTGGGTGCTGGGATCGAAGGTTTTTTCCCACGTATAATTGCAGAAAAACTAGATGTTCACAGCAATGATTTTGCTATGCGACTGCGGGAGATAAAGCCAGATTTTATTTTTTCGGCACCTTCACTATTACCATGGTGGAAATTAGCACCAGATGAAATTGATGTACCATTTGCCGGTTACACAGCACTGCACTTATCACTTATGCAAAAATTCAGAAACCGAATTGCAGAATCTGGTATCAACGCCATTTGGATTGGGGCTTCTTTTCCAGATGTGATAAACGCAATGCTAAATCGTACTGGATTTGGCCCAGATTGTGGAATTGGGAATGTTCAGGAACCAATTGCTAAAATTCAAATGGGAGTTGGTCGGGAACTGAATTGTTCACCAAAGGATGTTGAAGTTAAACTGGTAGCACAGCATGCATTTGAGTATTATGTTTTAAATGATGAAAAGCCAGATAAGTTACCACCTTATTTACTTAAAGCGACTTTAGCAGGCAAAGATGTTACGCAGATCGCCGAAGATGTCCTCCGCGAGGTTTTCCCCTTTCCTTATGACTTACATTTTAACCGTGTAACAGCATCATCTGGTCTTGCTGCACTGCATGCGCTCGCTGGGGAAACAGAAAGATTAATCCATTTGCCGGGTATCGGTGCACTTGTGGGGGGGTATCCCGTGCGGGTGAATAAATCGCACATTACAATCGATCTTCCGGATGAATGGTCTTTGGAACAAGCCATTGCGGTTAACGAAGCATCTTTAAAGTGGGATGGCATTGACGAGATGACAAAAGATGGGACTGTTGTTTTTACAGTTGAAACACAGAAAGCACTTCGCAAGCTTCTTGGTAAAAACATTGAGACCCTTTCGACGGAAACAGCACAAGATCAGGCGAACAATCTTCTGTATGCTTTGAGATAAGCGCAAATTTGATGGGACATAATATGCAACACAAACAATCCAAGGTTTTATTTGAGCGCGCAATGAACGTCTTAGTAGAAGGTTGTAGTTCTGCTTCACGGGGGCCTATGAACTATAAACCTTTTCCGCCCTACATTCGCGAAGGAAAGGGGGCTAGAGTCTGGGATGTCGATGGAAATGAATACATCGATTGGCAACTGTCATTCGGGTGTCTTCCAATGGGCCATGCACATCCAAAAATTGTAGAAGTAATTCAGCGAGAGGTAGCCGGGGGCACCCATTTCGCAACAGCCCTGGAGGTCGAAGTAGAAACCGCTGAACTGATGGTAAGCATGTTGCCCCATGTTGATAAAGTTCGCTTCGCAAATACTGGCACAGAAGCTTGCATGACCGGAGTTAGAATGGCACGAGGCATCACTGGGAAGCGGAAAATTCTCAAGTTTGAGGGCCATTACCACGGATGGTATGATGGCCTACTGGTAAGTTCTAACCCGCAGTACGTCACTTCGCTTGGGCACCCAAATGATCCCGTGCGTATTCCTGACAGCTCTGGATTAACACCAGGCTCCTGGGAAGATACTCTGGTATGCGTCTGGAACGATGTGGAAGCTTTGGAAAGAGTATTGCGCTCCCATGGAAATGAAATTGCCTGTGTTGTTATGGAGGGTGTGATGTCAAATATGGGCGTTATTCCACCTAAACCGGGCTATCTAGAGGCGGTACAATTTCTTTGCAGAGAGTTTGATGTCTTGTTCTACCTAGATGAAACAGTCACGGGTTTTCGAGTAGCCGCTGGCGGTGTGGCCGAACTATATGGATTACAGCCTGATATTGTCACCTATGGAAAAGCATTGGGTCAAGGATTTCCGATCGCAGCAATCGCGGGTCCCAATCATATCATGGAAAGTATCGAATATGGTAAAGTACTGCATTATGGAAGTCACAATGCTCCGCGTTTAGGTCTGTTTGCTACAAAAACCATGCTTGAGGAAATGAGCCGTGATAATTACGCTGGATTTAAAAAGATATCTGAAATTGGAGATCAAATAACCAAGCGTTTAAACCAAGCTGCAGCAGATACAGGACAGAACATGAGAGTTCAAAATGTTGGCTCAATGTTTCACCCAGTCTTTACTAATCTTGATGAAATTACAAACTATCGGGACTTTTGTGAGACTGTTGATTTGGCAAAGTATGCGGAGTTTTCGCAAAAAATGAGAGATCAAGGGATCTTCTTTTCAGGCAATAAAATCCTTCATAATTTAAGCTGTACTGAGCACACCCAGGCTGATATTGACGCCTCAATTGAGGCTGCAGGAAATGCATTGGAGCAAATGTCACACAATTGAACGGTGTCACCTTAAGACCAGTGATCTTAATACCAGGCATCTGGCAACGCCTCTTTGCGCCTAGCAACAAAGGCTTCGAGTTCGGCCTTCAGGCCGTCATCGATAGGCGGGGCCTCATAATCAGATAGCATCTTTTTCACGCGGACATTCGCGCGTCGACGCATGTCCTGCGATCCGGCCTCTTCCCAGCTTTCAACATTCTCGCTGTCGCTCAGCGCGGTTTCGTAGAAGGCACTCTGATAGTTGCGCATCGTGTGACCACAGCCAAGGAAATGGCCACCTGCCCCGACTTCCTGGTAGGCATCTCGCGCCAACGCATCATCGGAGATATCAAGCCCTAAGCTTAGCAACTTCTGATAACTACCCAGACGATCTGCATCCATGATCAGCTTTTCGAAGCCGGTGCACAGGCCACCTTCGAGCCACCCCGCCGAATGCAAAACGAAATTTGCACCTGCCAACATGGTCGAGTGCATTGAATCGGCGCTTTCATAGGCTGCTTGCGCATCTTCAACCTTGGACGCTGTAAGCGAGCCACCACAGCGAAGCGGCAGGCCCGCACGCCGTGCGAGCTGACCGATGGCGTAATTTGAGATCACAGGCTCTGGCATCCCGAAGGTCGGCGCGCCGGATTTGAGCGACATCGACGACAGGAAATTGCCCAACACGAAAGGAGCCCCAGGACGCAAAAGCTGCACATAGGCGCAAACCATCATCGCTTCAGCCATGGCCTGTGCAACTGAAGCAGCAGTCGAGACCGGCCCCATCGCTCCGCTCAGTATAAACGGCACAACAATCAGACCCTGCCCGCGCGATGAGTAAACGCGTGCAGATTCAGTTACCACCTTGTCTACGAGCAAGGGTGAGTTGGTGTTCACATTGCCCATGATAACACAGTTCTCGTCCATAACATCGGCGCCAAAGATGATCTCGGCCATATCGACACTGTCTTGAGCCCTGCTCATCTCAGTTATGGCCCCAAGGTGAGGTTTGTCCGAGAGTGTCATGTGAGCAAAGAGCATGTCGAGATGACGTTTGCTGACTGGGACGTCACAGGGTTCGCAGGTGACAAACCCGCCATGATGTAGATTTGGGTGCAAGTAACTCAGGCGCACCAGGTCCTCGAAGGCCTCAATATCGCCATAGCGCCGCCCACCTTCCATGTCGCGTACGAAGGGTGCGCCATAAATCGGCGCAAAAACCTGGTTGTTACCACCAATTACAACCGAACGTTCGCGGTTGCGGGCGAGCTGGGTGAATTCGTGGGGCGCCTTGGCGCACAACGCCCGAATCCAGTCGGCGGGCGCGCGCACGGTGTCGTCTTCAATTGTAGCGCCTTCACGTCTCCACAATTCGAGCGCGGTTGAGTCATCACGAAAGGCTATACCGACGTCCTGCAATATCCAATCGACCTGGCCTTCCAGCCGAAGAATCTGCTCCTCATCAAGCACGTCAAAATGGGGAATTGTGCGACGAATATAAGGCGATGGTGGTACGCCTTTTTGTGCCATGTCTCTTGATCTTGATGAGCCTGCCCGACGCGCCATGTGTATCCTCCATGTATCAGTGACGGTAAAATTAATTCCCGAAAGCGCATTTGTGAAGATTGAAAAAGGAGTTGATTCTTAAACTTTATCTCAAAAACTGGCTAAGTGGTCACTAACGCAGTCCAATCTTTTACTCATCTGTAATAGTTTAAGAGCACTTTGGCTAAAGCAGATAAAACTTTTATCCAGTTCGTATAAATACTTATTCAAAAAGTCTCTTAAATTCGTTTACACACACTCGAAAACCTTCTTCAAAATTTCCATTGCCAGGATGGAAGACGCTTTCAAAGCTTACCACGCCATCATATCCATCCTCATTCAAAGCTCTTGCAATCGGCTCAAATTGATCAGCCAGCTGACCTTTTCCAAGAGGCCTAACTTCAAGCATTGCTGATGGGGTATCTACCTGGACATCTTTTATATGAATATGACCGAGATATCCATCCGAGGCAATTTCATAACCACTTGGATAGGCTTCTTCATGGCACCAACAATTATTCGCGGGATCCCATAAAATTTTTAGTATATCTTTAGCATCAAGATCATCGATCAATTTGCGAGCTGTCCAATTAGAATTAACCATCGTGCCATTTCCAGTTTCGACAACAAGCGTCACATCTGCATCCCTTGCGACTTCACACGCTGGATGTATTAATTCAAGGGTTTTGTCCCAAGCCCCGTGCGCGACATTCCACTTTTCGGCACCATTTTTACCCCACAAAATTTGCTCTTTTTTATTTGTCATAATACGAACAAGAGGGCTTTCTACAACCTTTGCCATATCAATAACCCGTCGCAAAGCATCCATGTGCCTCGTATGCAAGTCATCGCCTGGCTTGTTAGCAATTGTCATGCCTGCAAAGATATGTCTCGATAAACATGAAACCGGTTTTCCATTATCCCTAAGCAATCGATAAATGTCGCCAATTTCAGCTTTTGAATGGTCACCTACTTCTTTATCGTTTACATACTGGAGTTCTGCGTACTCAAGATCAAATTCATTCATTACGTTGATAGAATGCTCTAGATCACGGCTTATGCCGTCACAAATAACCCCTAATTTCAATTTTTTCTCCATTTTATCTTCTTTTGCGGATAGTAAGCAGTTCACCAACTACTCAGTTATAGTCCACAGTTTCAATGTTACGATTTCTTTACTTTCAAAGAAAAATTTTGCTTCTGTTGAGATAATATTTATGCCTTTATGGTGTTATCAGCAGAACCGACATAATGGGTCTCGATCCCTTTAACTAGTGCATAAAAGCTCCTCAATGTCGGGACAGCAAGACCGGCAGCATCTGCAAGCTTCAACGCTGTGCCATAAATAAACTCAACTTCGCTCGGGCGACGCGCTAAAATATCAAGACAAAGAGAAGGCTTGTTTTCACCACTGCCACCAGTGGCAGTCATAATTTCAAGACCTTTCAAAACTTCACTACGATCCAATTCAATTTTCTGAGAATGGGCGATAGAAATCGCTTCATCTAGAGCAGAAAAACAAACATCTCGAAGTGGATCAATCATTAGTACTTCGGCACTGGTTAAATTTGTCACTCCAGCAGCAGCACTCATTGCCATATTTCCAAGTAATTTTCTCCAGATGTCGACCTTTATGTCGGCGCTTGCAGATGTCTCTAACCCGGCTTTAGTAAAAACGGCCGCTATCTCATCTGCACGCACTGTTATACCTCCTGCCCACTCACCAATAAAGCAAGGCGCTCTGCCAAAATCTTGATAATGCCCTGGACCGATGCAGGCCCCAGCCATTGTTGTCAATCCACCAAACACATTCTCTGATCCCAGTATTTCAGTGAGAATATCCTCATTACCCAGTCCATTCTGGAAACTGATAAAAATTGAACCACTATCGGCTAGATGTGTCATTGAGCGGGCAGCCTCACGCGTAGCTGTTCCTTTACATTGCACTAGTACGATATCGGCCTGCTTAACCATGGTCACGTCATGCTCTGTCCGCAGCATATGGGCCCTCTCCCCACCAAATCCAGAAATACGTAGACCGTTGGCACGGATAGCTTCTATCTGCTCACGATTAGTGTCGATCAGAGTTACCTCAAGACCGCCTTCAGAAAGGATTGCGCCAAACAGCCCACCCATTCCACCGGCCCCAACTATAGCCAAAGTACGAATTCTTTTACTCATTAAAGCCCTTTTTGTTCAAGCAACGTACGTACCTGATCAATTTCAATGAAAATGTCTGGAATTAAAAGGTTTTTATTCTTTACGAGGGGTGAAATTTATCTTAGCCGTAAAAAACAACAAACATCTTCTTCACAAAGTTTATAAATATGCGCGCTTCTAGAACTGTAAGAATAGAAATCTTATATGGGATGCGTGATATGTTGCCTATGTCGCTTGCAGCAGCGACATATGGATTAGCGTTCGGACTTTTAGCAAGTCAGTCTGGATTTAATAATTTCCAGACAATTAGTATGAGCGTATTAGTATTTGGAGGTTCGTCTCAGCTTGTTGCTATGGACCAATTGGTACTCGGAGTTGGTCCAGCTGCAGCTATTATTGCTGGTGCTGCATTGAATATGAGGATACTGCTCATTACTGCCTCGATGGAAAGTGTTATGCGCGATCGTTCTTGGTGGCATATTGGCCTTGGAACTTTTTTGGCAACCGATGCGTCTGTAGCCCTAATGCAAACAGCAAAATCCCGGTTAATGACGGATAGTTATTGGTATTTTTTTGGTGGAGGTGCATCTCTATACTTGGTCTGGATAGTGGTAACAACAATTGGTACGTTTCTGTCTAGTGGAGTACCTGATCCTGAATTGATTGGATTAGATTTCGCCATCATTGCGATCTTTGTGGCTATCTTACCAGGTATGTGGCGTGGGTATGTTGACGTATTTCCGTGGTTTATAGCGTTGGGTACTGTCATCTTTTTTGGGGTGTGGCTGTCAGAATATGCAAGTTGGGGGTTAATCGTCGGTGCCATTTTTGGTGCGATGGCAGCAGGTTTGAAAAATGACTAACGAGATTTGGATAACGGTACTTGGCCTTGGCTTCATAAGCTTTTTAATAAGAATATCAGGTTTCATTCTAGCATCGCACCTCCCTAAACATGGGGCTTGGGCCCGCGGTCTTGAAGCTTTGCCAGGTTGTTTGATCGTTTCGCTGGTCACCCTAATGATGATTTATGGATCAGCTTTAGAATGGATTACAGGAAGTATAGTGTTGGTCATATCAGCTCTAACTCACAGACCAAATTTAGCAATGTTTTGCGGCATAGCGCTCATTGCAGCTTTGCGACAATTGGGGCTTTAACGGTGCTCTAATTATTGTGTCTACTGCAATATTAGTTCGCTCATTATGAGCGACTGCGGCAGGCACCTTTTGGGGAAAGTGGTTTTGTTAAAGTGGTCCACGGTAACTCACTTGCCATAGCTGCTCTCCTACCTCTTCGGTCATTAGCTAAAGTATGCCTAAGGGTCAGCTATGCAGACTAACCAAGCATTTGCTGTAGACCCACTGAGCTCCAAATTGAGATACCTGCCAAAATAATTTGACCAATGTAATTTTTTATCCTTATAAGCAAAGAGAAGACCGTTGTGCTTAGTTTAGTTGAGATGAAACAATACCAAAAGCACTGAAACCGTACAACATAATATGAGCATAGCCGCTGTGCTAAAATTTGACTTCAAATCTGCTATCATGTTGCTTTTGTTAGCAGCGGTATGGGGTGGATCGTTCTTCTTTGGTGAAGTGGCTCTAAGCGAAGTTCCTCCACTCACCATTACCCTGCATAGGGTAGTCTGGGCAGTGCCTATCTTGGCGGTGATTGTATTGCTTAATGGAATTGCATTTCCACGATCCCCAAGTGTCTGGGGTGCCTATCTGGTTATGGGCGCACTCAATAATGCCATCCCATTTTCGCTAATTTTCTGGGGTCAGACACAGATTGAAAGTGGGTTAGCTTCCATTTTGAACGGAACTACAGCGATGTTTGCAGCTGTTGTTGCAGGGATACTGCTAGTTGATGAGCCTTTGACAGCAAAGAAAATTACTGGCGCAGCATTAGGTCTTGCGGGGGTAGCTTATATCATGGGTCCGAGTGCACTGACCGACTTCAACCCTAGTAACCTTGCTCAGCTAGCCATTCTTGGTGCGACCCTTTCCTATTCATTTGCCGGCGTATGGGGGAAGACTGCCTTAACTGGACAACCGCCCTTAATGAATGCACTTGGTATGTTGGTTGGGAGCACCGTACTGATGATGCCCATTGTACTTGTCTTTGACGGGC
>NZ_CBFHHX010000009.1:0-138200 GCF_965655845.1 Candidatus Salinivivens marinus | reverse complement strand
ACAATATTTGCAGAAACACCTACAGTAGCCCAACGTCTTCCCGTACTGTCCTCACTATCAATGACCACTCTTGTTACAGCTTCTGTCCCTCCTTGAGTTATACGCACCTTAAAATCAACCAATCGCATATCATCAATAAAACGCTGGTACTGGCCTAAGTCCTTCGCAAGTGCTTTCGCCAGTGCATTAACTGGTCCCCTATCTGAACCAAACTCATCCAAGCTCTCGCTAACTGATAATTTCTTTTGACCATCAACCTTAACAACGACAACTGCTTCAGAAAGGCTAATCATCTTATTATATTTATTTTTTCTCCTCTCCACGGTTACTTTATATCGTTTTACATCAAAAAATTCCGGTAGTTGACCTAAAGTTCGCCTAGCTAATAATTCAAAACTTGCTTGAGCAGTGTCATAAGAGTATCCTTGTGACTCCCTTTCTTTAATCAGCATTAATATTTTTTCTAATTCATCTTTATTTAAGTTTTGGTCTATTCCAGCATCGCTCAAACGTTTTTTTAAGTTAGATGCACCAGCTTGATTGGACATTGGGATTATTCGCTCATTCCCAACCAATTCTGGATTAACGTGCTCATAGGTTGATGGATCTTTTAGAATAGCGTTAGCGTGAAGCCCAGACTTATGAGCGAAGGCGGAGGCGCCAACATAGGAGGCTTGTCGCATAGGTACCCGATTAAGAATATCATCCAATCTGCGAGATAACCTGGTCATTCCTTTTAAGGCTGTTCTAGAAATACCGGTCTCAAATCTATCGCAATAATTTGATTTTAAAGCCAATGTTGGAATTAACGCAGTTAAGTTTGCATTGCCGCATCTTTCACCCAATCCATTTAACGTTCCTTGAATTTGACGCACACCTGCATCCACAGCGATCAAGGTGTTCGCAACCGCATTATCAGTATCATTATGAGTGTGAATGCCTAAATGAGTTCCGGGCACACCTGCCTTAATTGCTAGCGAGACGGCCTTTTCTATTTCCCTCGGCAATGAACCGCCATTGGTGTCACATAAAACTATCCATCGTGCGCCAGCACTATATGCAGAACGTATCGCTTCTATTGCATAATCAGAATTCGAAAGCATTCCATCAAAAAAATGCTCTGCGTCGAATATAGCTTCCCGACCCATGGATACAACGTGGGAAATGGATTGCTGAATTGCCTCTATATTTTCTTTAAGCGAAATACCAAGCGCCGTTTTTACATGAAAATCATGTGTCTTGCCAACTAAACAAATCTTTTTTGTACCTGCGTTCAGAACAGATGCTAACACATCATCATTTTCAGCCGACCTACCGGATCGTTTTGTCATTCCAAATGCAACAAGATTAGCATTTGTACGATAGGTTTCAAAAAAAGTGGTATCTGTTGGATTGGCGCCTGGCCACCCTCCCTCGATATAATCAACACCAAGATCACCTAACAAGTCGGCAATCTCTATCTTTTCATCTGTCGAAAATTGTACGCCTTGTGTTTGCTGGCCGTCGCGTAGGGTTGTATCGTATATGTATAACCGCTCTTTTTGCAATGACATCATCCAGTGTGCTAAAATTTAAAGTCTTCAAACAAAATTATAGAAAAATACCTTCAAAGTATATGTTCAAGTTTCGCTAGATCAAACTTTAGGGTTGGTATTAATTTGATATTATCCTTAGTCATTTGAACCTCAACCCCAGCATCAGACAACTTTTCCTTGAGATCATCCAAACGACCAAAGTTTCGGGTTGCCATAGCCTCCGATCTAACTTCAGTCAGTGCTGTTTCGAATTTTGATAAATCAAAATTAACTGACCAATCATTAAATTCAGGGGTCATCAAGCCAATGAGATTAGCATCAGCCTTTAACTGTACAAAATTTTTATTCTGGAAGTGTTTGTGCAATAAAGCAATCACGCCTGGCGTATTCAAATCGTCGGACAAAAGTTCGGTAGCCTCTGATGAAGGCTTAGTCGCATTCTTGATATCTCTGCACTTATCATACCAACGCCTCATAATAGTATCTGCTTGATTGGCTTTCTCCTGCGTCCAATCCATTGGTTTACGATAATGTGTAGATAAAAACACAAATCGGATAACCTCTCCCGGAAACCCTTTATCTATCAGATCCCGGACTGTAAAAAAATTACCCAGCGATTTTGACATTTTTTTTCCATCTACCTGGAGCATTTCATTATGCAACCAGAAATTTGCGAAACCACCCGAAGGAAAACAACATTTACTTTGCGCAAGTTCATTTTCGTGATGTGGAAATATTAGATCATTACCCCCACCATGAATATCAAAAGTATCTCCTAATAGATCATGGCTCATGGCTGAGCACTCTAAATGCCAACCAGGTCGCCCTCGCCCCCACGGACTTTGCCATCCAGGGAGATCATTACTCGAAGGTTTCCACAAAACAAAATCCAAAGGGTCAGCCTTATACGGAGCAATTTCCACCCTGGCTCCAGCTATCATATCCTCAATAGAGCGTCCAGAAAGCTTACCATAGTCCTCAAAACTTTTAACGGAAAAGAGGACATGGCCCTCTGCTTCGTACGCATGACCCGACTGGACAAGATCTTCGATTATTTTTATCATTTTGGCCACATAGTCTGTAGCCCTGGGCATTTCATTCGGCAAAAGGTTGCCAAGTAGCGACATATCTTCCAAATACCAAGCAATTGTTTCATCCGTTATAACTTGTATTTCTCTGCCAAGATCTTTAGCTCTTTGGTTAATCTTGTCGTCGATATCGGTAAAATTTCTCACATATTTTACATTATTATCACCATAAATTTCTCTAAAAAACCTGAATAAAACATCAAATAATATAACATTTCTTGCGTTCCCCAGGTGAGCTCGGTCGTATACGGTAGGACCACATAAATATATCCGTACATTACTAGGGTCGATCGGTTCAAAGATTTCTTTCTTTCGAACTTTAGAGTTATGTAATTTTATTTTAGACATCTTGGCTTTTTGCACACTTTTTGGTGAGTAAGTTACTGTTAAATCAAACGCCAAATTGGGTTAACTCAGAATTTCAATGAAAAATCCAAAATTACAATAGAGCGAGAATAGAATTCTTTGATAATGTCTTTCTAAGAATAAGTTATTTATTTGACAAATAATAACTGTAATGGACAGGTGTATAAATAGATAGACTAAGTTTTCAGGGTGAGGTCATGCCACAATTATCAGAACGTGTTATTTCCATCACAGGAACTGACGGCGATGGATGGGAAATTTTCAATCTTGCACGGGAAATGAAAATTAATGGAGCAGAAATAATTGAGTTAACGATTGGTGAGCACGATGATACAACTCACTCGCTAATTTTAGATGCAATGCATAAGTCCGCCCGCGAGGGGAATACTGGATATGCAAGTGTACCCGGCACAAAAAGTTTAAGACAAGAAGTAGCAAATAGGGTTCAGACACGAACTGGAATTCATACTACAGCGAATAATGTTATTATTACGCCCGGCGGTCAGGCAGGTCTTTTTGCAACTCATGTTGCATTGGCAAACCAGGGCGATACTGGCCTCATTATTGACCCTTTTTATGCCACATACCCAACAACTCTCCGAAGTGCTGGATTGAGTCCGAGAATGGTAAAAACTATGCCAGAGGATAATTTTATTCCGTCGGTGAGTGAATTAACCAAAAACGCTAAAAATGCTAAAACGCTCCTTATAAACTCACCAAATAATCCCACCGGCACTGTTTATGATAAAAGTAATTTGTTTGAAATTTCAAAAGTAGCAATAGAGAACGACCTTTGGGTGATTTCAGATGAAGTTTATGATACACAGGTCTGGGTCGGCGAGCATATTTCAATACGTTCGGTTGCTAATATGGAAAACCGAACAGCCGTAATTGGATCAATGTCAAAAAGTCATGCTATGACTGGCAGTCGGCTCGGCTGGGTCGTTGCCCCAGAACAAGTAATTGAAAAATTATCAGATTTGGCGTGTAACACCAATTACGGCGTACCCGGGTTTATTCAAGATGCAGGGCTGTATGCACTTACACAAATGCCAAATATTGAAAAAACTGTTGCAGAACCCTTTTCTAGGCGGCGTGAAATTGCCCAAAAAATTATCAAAGATTACCCTGACATAAAAATGCACCCATCATTAGGGGGCATGTATTTGATGCTGGACATTCGCGAAACGGGACTTAACGGAATTGAGTTCTCTAAAGCATTATTAGAAGCCAAAAATATTGCAGTGATGCCAGGTGAGAGCTTTGGTGAAAGTTCTGCAGGTCATATTAGAGTGGCGATGACTATATCAGACGATAAATTTGAATACGCCACTCATTCTATTTGTTCGTTTGCGTCAAATTTTACGACTTCAACCAACTAATTCCAGACCCGCAAAGAAGTAAGAAATTTCAACGGCGGCTGTTTCTGGAGCATCTGAGCCATGCACAGAGTTTTCGCCAACGCTTTCTGCAAATTCAGCACGTATTGTCCCTGGAGCTGCTTCCGCTGGGTTAGTTGCCCCCATAACTTCTCGGTTTTTTAGAATAGCTCCCTCACCTTCTAAAACCTGAACAACAACTGGTTCAGAGGCCATAAAATCACATAATTCATCATAAAAAGGCCTTTCCGCATGCACTTCATAAAATACGCCTGCCTGGGCCTTGGACAAATGTATTCGTTTTTGAGCAATGACTCTCAGGCCAGCCTCTTCAAACTTAGCGTTAATTTTTCCTGTAAGATTTCGTTTGGTGGCATCTGGTTTAATAATGCTTAAGGTGCGCTCTATCGCCATGTTCTATCCTTTTATCTTGAGTTACTATCAGCCAGTATAAAAACTACTGGCGCTTAACATGATGGTGTTGATTTGAAAAGTAGCTATGTTTCAAAATTTATATCTTTTGTCAGCCACGGCTTACACTAGTTGATTTGCTCTAAAATGCCTTCTGAAACAACTTAAATCTAATGAAATTAATACAGTGGCATTTTAATGATTGATTCCACAAAATTACTAACAAAGCTTGCCTATAAGCTCTAATGCTATATCAGGTCAAAGTATGATTTCTTTTGAAAATATATCTTTTTCAGTTGCGGGGAGGACACTTGTCAAAAATAGTACTGTGAGCATACCCAATGGACATAAAGTTGGGCTTGTGGGGAAGAATGGGACAGGAAAGACTTCACTATTTAGATTGATCTACGGCGAAATTACCTTGGATCAGGGAAACCTAAAGTTGAGTAAAAACGCCCAGATTGGAGGAGTATCGCAGGAAGCGCCTGGCAGCAGCGTAACGTTACTAGACACCGTACTTGCATCCGATAGAGAGAGAGTTGATTTACTACAAAAAGCTGAAGAAGAAAAAGATCCATTAAAAATTGCGGAAATACAAACACGTTTAGTTGATATAGATGCTTGGTCTGCAGAAGCTAGGGCGTCTACAATTTTGAACGGGTTAGGATTTGATAAACACAAACAAAGACTTGCGTGCTCTGAATTTTCCGGTGGGTGGCGAATGAGGGTTGCCCTTGCAGCCGTTCTCTTTTCAAAACCTGATCTTTTATTACTCGATGAGCCAAGCAACTATTTAGACCTTGAGGGAACTATCTGGCTTCAAGCATATATCTCAAAATACCCCAGCACAATTATATTAATAAGTCATGATCGAGCCTTACTTAATAATTCTGTAAACTCAATTTTGCATCTGGAGGACAAGGAACTCCATCTATACTCTGGAAACTATGAAACTTTCGCCAAAACAAGAGCTGCAAGAATGGCGCACAAACAGGCTGAGGCAAAAAAACAAAATTTAAGGCGCCAACATTTACAGTCCTATGTCGATAGATTCCGTTATAAAGCTGACAAGGCTAAACAGGCTCAATCTCGATTAAAAATGTTATCAAAAATGGATCCAATATCAATTTCAAGCGAGGCAACATTAAAAAAGTTTAATTTCCCACAACCAGAGGAATTATCACCTCCTATAGTGAACATCCAAAATGCGTCGGTGGGTTACGGACAACAAACGGTTTTAAATGAGATCAACTTAAGAATTGATCAAGACGACAGAATAGCCATTCTTGGTCAGAATGGTGAAGGCAAATCGACACTTTCAAAACTAATAGCAAAAATGCTCAAACCGCATGTAGGAAAAATCATTCACTCTAACAAACTAAGAATTGGTTATTTTGCCCAACATCAGGTGGATGAGTTGAGGCTGAATGAAACTCCAATGGATCATGTGCAACGAGAAAGACCATTAGAAAAGCAAGGGCAAATTAGAGCTAGATTAGATGGATTTGGACTTTCGGTTGAGCAGGCAGAGACACAGGTTAAAAGTTTATCTGGCGGACAGAAAGCACGTTTATCATTACTACTCGCATCACTTGACGCACCACACCTCCTGATTTTGGATGAGCCCACCAATCACCTTGATATTGAAAGCAGGGAAGCATTAGTAGAAGCACTCACAAAATACTCAGGCGCCGTGATAATCGTTTCACATGATATTCATTTGCTATCACTAGTAGTCGATAGATTGTGGCTGGCAAAAAATGGAACTGTGAAAGCTTACGAATATGATCTGGAAACTTATCGAAAATCTCTTCTTTCAGTTAGTACTTCAAAAAAAACTGAACAATTAAAGCCAACAACCACAGAAAAAAAATCTTTAACAAACGACGAAGTACTTGCATTAAAAAATAATCTAACGAGATCAGAGGAACGCGTTGAAAAACTCCTTACGATGGAGGAAACAATCAGCAAGAAATTAGCTGATCCCGAAATCTATTCTGACAATAAAAAAGATGAGCTTCTTGTGTTAAATATCAAATATGCTGAAGTGAGAAAAGCTATAACCAGAGCTGAAGATCTGTGGGAAAAAGCGCAAAAGAGTCTGGATAAAGCGCTAATTACAAAAATAAGTGACTAGATATGGAACCAACATTACTGATAACTTCCTTTGTGACTATATTCGTGATTGTGGATCCAATCGGGTTAACTCCAATTTTTTTCTCTTTAACTCAAGATTTATCAACAATTGAGCGTCGTGTTGTTGCAAGGCGATCTGTTCTTATTGCATCTATTATTTTATTACTGTTTGCAGTTTTTGGTGAAATGATACTGACGTTCATAGGTATTTCTATGCCAGCATTTAGTGTTGCTGGAGGTATATTACTATTTTTAACAGCGTTAGAGATGTTATTTCAAAGACGAAAACAGCGCCGCGAGGCGCATGGTGGCGAAACTTTAGGCAGCCATAATGACCCATCAGTTTTTCCACTGGCAGTACCTTTAATTTCTGGACCAGGATCCATAGCAAGTGTAATTTTGCTATCTCAAACTCATGTAGGATTATTGGGTGTCCTTGAGTTGACGTTCATAATATTTGCTACAATGCTAGCTACGTATTTATTTTTCTCTGCGACAACATACTTCAATAAGTACCTGTCTCCAACTCTGATAGACGTGGTAACACGTGTATTGGGAATGCTGCTAGCAGCCCTTGCCATTCAATTCATAATGGACGGAATTCATAGTTTTGGCAGACTTTAGGCTGATTTTTTATATAAGAGTTGACACTAAATGGATAATCCTAAACTTCTATATTTAAGCTTATTATTAATAGTGCTTTTAAGCTCATATCTCTTAGCAATGAGAAATAATTTTACAAAATTAATTAAATCGGCCTCTGCTTGGGTAATTATTTTTTCTAGTTTTGTTGCTGGCTATGGTCTCTGGCAAGATTTAAGCAACAGAGAGAGGATAGTCGATAAAAATAATGCCTCGGATATAGCTCTCAGGATAAATAAAGATGGGCATTTCCGCGCCAAAGTTCTGGTAAATGACGTTGAAATTGAATTTTTAATCGACACCGGAGCAACCCACATCGTTCTGTCTAAAGAGGATGCGGAAAAATTAGATTATGATTTATCTAAATTAATTTTTTGGGGTAAATCTAATACAGCGAACGGACTAGTCGCAACTGCGCCAGTCAGATTGCAATCACTAAAACTTGGTCAATTTTCAGATAAAAATGTCCTTGCCTACATTAATCAAGGAAGCATGAAGCAATCATTGCTGGGGATGTCCTTTCTCAACAACTTCTCGAGCGTTGAATTCCAAAGAGAAACTCTCTATCTCAGGTTGTAAAGATACTGCCTAACGCAATACTAATTCTCTTGTTTAAGGCCCCAAGTACCGGTTTCTTGTGACCAATATTTTGCTCGAATATCAGCCTCGGTGAATTTCTTCCAATGTTCTCGGGCTATATTTACTTCATCTGAGTTTTTGTCATCGAAAAGTAATGCACATCTCCTATATTTAGCAACCTCTTCAGTGGAAATTAATGCTCCATTCAATGAAAGAAGAAAATCTGAATTTGAACTATCATCTTTTTCAGTACCCAGCAAAATGTCAGATTTTTCACTATTCTGTGACCCTAAGACGGCATGGGGCAGAAAGCTTTCAGGTTCAACTGTCCAAATTGCATCATCAATAAATTTTAGACTAGCTTCGTCTTTGCCCCGTATAAATACAGTCCAACCAATATCTTTGGCTTTACAAAGCAATTGTGGCAAAGCGCTAACAACTGTCTGCCCTGTAACGTGATAAAAATACACTTCGCTCAAATTAGCCACGCTCAAAATTATTTTTTACTAACGTATCTAAGGTCATTACACCCCAGCCAGTGGCGCCAGCTGGTGCATGATCCGACTCAGTTTTTGTGTGCGCAACACCTGCTATATCTATGTGAACCCATGGAATTTCAGGTTTGACAAATTTTTCCAGGAATGCCGCCGCTGTTATTGACCCAGCAGCACGCCCGCCAACATTTTTTATATCGGCCAGTCTACTTTTTAATAACTTACTGTAGGACTTGCCCAATGGCATTCGCCAAGCACCCTCATTTTCTGAATTAGCAGCTTTTAATACTTCATTGCAGAGCCAATCGTTATTTGAGAAAAGTCCAGCATTTTCATGACCCAAACTGACTATTATTGCCCCAGTCAATGTAGCTAAATCAACCATTGCAGAGGGTTTGAATCTTTCTTGCGCGTACCACATTACGTCACAAAGAACTAAACGCCCTTCTGCATCAGTATTAATAACTTCAATGGTATCGCCTTTCATTGATTTAACTATATCGCCTGGGCGTTGAGCAGTTCCAGACGGCATATTTTCTACCAGCCCCACTAATCCCACTACGTTTGAAGGTGATTTTCTTTTAGCCAATGTTGCTAACACGCCAGCAACGACCGCCGAACCTCCCATGTCCATTGTCATATCTTCCATTCCACCAGCAGGCTTTAACGAAATTCCACCAGTATCAAATACTACTCCTTTACCAACTAAAGTCAGTAGAGCATCACCATCTGCTGCTCCTAACCAACTCATAATCACTAGTTTGCAAGGGCTAGAAGAACCCTGACCTACCCCTAAAAAAGCATTCATTCCAAGCTTGCGAAGATCATCTTCATCTAAAATCTCAATTTTTATACCCAATTTTGATAACTGCTCTAGCCGGCTAGCAAACTCTTCTGTGGTAAGAATATTTGAAGGCTCGTTTATCAGGTTACGTGTAAGAAAAACACCATCTCTTATCGCTTCGACCTCATGTAATTGGGAGTTAAAAAGTTCGGGATCTTTAGTCATGACTGTTATAAGGGAGGAACCGTCTGACTTATTAGAAGCATCGGCTTTATAAATATCAAATTTATACTCTCTTAACACAATCCCTTTACACAGCTCTATTAAGTTCGAAAAATTCCCTAGCGCTAAAAGTATATCATCGGAACCCTTCATTTTAGCAATTGAAACGCCTACTTTTCTAGCAACTAATTTGGATGTCCGCCGTTCAATTTTAACAACACAAATTTGCTCAGCAGCGCATCTTTCTGGAAAATATATAGAAAATAACTGACCGCTATCTGCTTCTTCAAATTTCTTGGAACAAATTAAACGAGTTAATGATCCTCTAGTTAATTTATTTACCCGCCGAGCGTAAGGATCCAGCGCTCCTTGCGGAGTGACTAAAACGACTATTATTCCTTTGCTTGTAGCGATGTAGTCTAGATCTGATCTAATAATTTTCAAATTCAGCGGATTTATCGTTTTCATACTTTTTTAAATTCCTATCAAATGGTAGTTTCTTCAATTAACGCTTTTCGCTATATAGATTTTTTGTTTATGTACAATTACAACGTTCAGGAAGTTATATAAAGCCGTGTCGCGATTTGACAGATATTTATTCACTCAATACTTTTTGATGTTTGGGTTTTTTTCCCTCATCTTACTTTTTATTTATTGGATCAACAAAGCCATCGCGCTGTTTGATAATTTGATAAGCGATGGTCAAACATTCTTAGTATTTTTAGAGTTTTCAATTCTAACGATCCCGCCAATTATACCAATAGTCGCCCCACTTGCCGCATTTGCAGCAGCTATTTTTGTAACGAACAGGCTTAAAAACGATAGTGAACTAACTATAATGCAAGCTACCGGTTTCAGTCCGTTAAGGTTATCACGATCAATTTTTTTATTTGGACTAGTGGTAACTATTATTTTGTTGATTATTTCACATTATTTAATTCCCAAATCAAACAACATTCTTTTAAAGCGGCAGAACGAGGTGGCCTCATCACTTAATGCAAAATTGTTAAAAGTTGGAAGTTTTATTCATCCACAGATTGGCGTAACTTTCTACATTGGCGGTATATCAACCTCTGGCGTTATCGAGGATGTGTTTGTCTTAGACGAAAGAAATAAAGACCGCGAGATTATTATAACGTCCAAGTCTGGCTACCTAATAACAAATAACAACAATCCAATATTAGTGCTGAAGGACGGAATCGTTCAGAATTATGACTTAAAAAGTAAAAATCTCTCGACCATACATTTCCAAGATTTATCATACGATTTAACATCGTGGTCTGTAAAAGAGCGTATGTCAAAAGCCAAACTTCTTCTCACTTACTCAAGTTTTGATCTCTTTAAAGACCCTGAATTAATATCAATACTTTCAGACTCTTCGCCGATAAGCGTTCTGGAGGAGCTCCACTCACGCATTTTGACACCACTTTTAGCTTTAATTGCAGCTTTAATTGGCTTTTCCGCTCTTATGATAGGCGACTACTCAAGATTTGGAGCATCAAAACAAATTTCAGTAGGAATAGTAATTCTAATATTAATTAAGCTATCAGAGAGTTATGGCAATGAGCTAATGTTAAAATCTCAAGGAAATTGGCTGGCTTTATATTTGCCAGTCCTTATCGGCATTTTGATTTTTAGCTTCATGATGTTATTAGCTTCAAATCAAAAATTGCTAGGCAGAATTAGCCGAGCAAGCGAGAACACTTAATGTTGCTGCACATATACTTCGCTGGCAAGTTTGCTAAAAACTTTGCAATAACGCTAAGTATATTTATTACATTTATGCTTCTAATTGATATAATCGAACAACTCAGACGGTTTGCCGTGTCAATCGATTATATTGAGATATTTTTTCTCGCGCTACTCAACCTGCCAGGATCCATTTATCAAGTTTTGCCATTGATCATAATTTTAAGTTCCGCATGGACCTTTTTATCCTTAGCCCGAAATTCAGAACTGATTGTCTTCAGAGCAGCGGGAAAATCATCAATATCAATGCTTATTACACCTGTAATTCTTTCGCTTTTAATTGGTGTTTTAGCAATAAGCTTCTTTAATCCGATTGTTGCTTCGACTTCTAAAAAATATGCGGACGTAAAAAGCAAGCTTATAGAAGGGCAGGAAACAACAATTTCGATAGGGACTGAAGGCTTATGGTTGAGACAGGCTGACGAAACGGGTCATACTGTAATACGTGCCAAGCGGGCAAATTCTGACGCTACTGAACTATACGATGTAACTTTGATAAAATTGAGCGATGATAAGCTACCTATTAGTCGGGTTGAGGCAGAAATTCTTACATTGAACGATTCTTTGTGGACTGCAAAAAATTCAATAATTTGGCCAATCAAATATGGGCTGAATTCACATTCAAACGTACAAAAACTCAGCTTAGTTGAAATTCCTACTTCGTTGAAAAAGGAGCAGATTACAGATCAATTCGGCGATCCTTCCACAATTAGTTTATGGTCACTGCCAGAATTCATTGGGCAACTAGAGCAAGCAGGCTTCTCAGCCAATCGATATTCTGTTTGGTTCCAAAGTGAACTTTCAAAACCCATCTTTTTAATAGCAATGATGCTTGTATCAGCAGCCTTTTGTATGCGTCAAAGCAGGGTTAGAGGCACAAGTTTACATGTCTTGGCCGCGATTCTTGTTGGCTTCCTTCTATTTTATTCATCAAACTTTATTTTAATACTGGGTATAAACGGACAGCTTCCTGTACTCATTTCAGCTTGGGGCCCATCCTTTGCAGCTTTGTTTATATCGCTTGGATTATTCCTAAACCGTGAGGAAGGGTAATGTTTCGATATTTATCTGCATCATTACTTTTCTTGATGCCGTTTTTATCAGTTGCATATGGTGAAAGCTTTGTTGAAAGCGCATCGATCATCGCCAACAGTATAGAAATAGATGCTGAGGGAAATGTGACAGCCAAAGGGAATGTCGAAGTTCATTATAAAGAAAATATTCTAAAGGCTAGAGAAATATACTACGCAAGAAGTTCGGATGAACTGTCAGCAACAGGCCCCCTTTCTCTAATCGATCATACCGGAAATGAAACAAAAGCTGGAGATGCAATTTTTAAAAATGAATTCCAAGAAGCTATTTTGCTTGCAACGCGCGTTATATTAAAAAATCAATTAGAAATTTCCGCAGATGAACTAAAATATGCGATAAATGATAAAAGCGTCTTCAGCCGTGTATCTGCGACTTCGTGTAAGACTTGCGAAAATGAGAAGCCTTTCTGGCTTATAAAAGCAAAAAAGGTTTCTCATAATCAAAAACTCAAAATAATTTATTTTTATGACGCATCATTAGAAATTTTGGGAGTTCCTGCGTTCTACACTCCGTACATAAGCATACCAGACCCATCGGCAAAAAGAGCAGTTGGATTTTTGGCTCCTGAGTTTTTATCAAATTCCAGATTAGATTTTGGAGTAAAGTTACCGTTCTTTATCCCTTTAGATGTAGATAAAGACGTAACCTTTACACCGTTTATAACGCCCCAAACCAATACTATTGAAACACGATACCGGCAGGCTTTTTCAAGAGGAAATTTAGTAGTTGACAGCTCTCTGACGCGAGATGATTTAGATGACAAACAATTTCGGGGATATCTATCTATAAACGGAGAGTTTTATTTAGAGAACGGTTATATTTTAAATTATGAAATTGAACGCGTATCAGATAGCGCTTATCTCGGAGACTACGGTTATTCGGCGAGAAATGAACTAACATCTGGCCTTAATTACTCAAAAGTAAAATCGGACAGACTATTTGAAACTTCGTTGGGCGTCATTCAATCTCTTTACAAAGAAGATAAGGATAACCTTACCCTAACAACAAACAATTATTATGACCGAGTTATTGATCAAAATATTATACCTGGCTCACTAAACTTCAACAGTGAGTTAGTTGGAAGTTGGCGTAAAGGCTCTGAGGACATCATAGGGAGAGATGTTGCTCGATTTGCAAATCAGTTGGCATGGAATAACTCTACGATTTCTAAGTTGGGATTAGAACTTGGGACTGGCGTAGTTTTAAATCAGGATGTATTTTTGGCAGTTGATGATAGCAGACTGAACGATCTGGAAATTCTCAATAGTATTGGGACTAATATATTCATCAGGCTGCCATTTTTATCTAATACGGAAAAGGCCACCCATATGCTTGAACCACTCGCTCAGGTTGCGTGGGGAAAACGGAAAAAAGCTATTGTATATATTGATGAAAGCGAAAATACAGAGTTTGATATGGGAAATCTTCTAGTGATTTCTAGGTACTCGGCATCAGATCAATTCGAAACTGGATTTCATGGAGCTTATGGATTGAGATATAACTTCAATTCAAAAAAAAATATAACTGGAGGATTCTCACTTGGCCAGGTACTGCGATTGAATGAGAATTTAGGTTTTACAAGCAGCTCGGGATTGGAGAACAAGCAATCTGATATCTTCTTAGCCGCCGAATTATCTCTTGCCAAAAACTCATATGTTTCGTTTCAAGGATTACTAAGCAATAAGTTTGAGGCAAAGAAAACAGACTTTAGCGCTGGCTTTGACTATGAAACCATCTACCTTGATACAAAGTATAGCTTTCTGCAATCAGACGCAGAGGAAAATCGCCTAAATCAAATTGAAGAATGGACAATAGATACAGGATACAAACTTAATGATAATTGGCAGCTAAAATCTAATTTAAGGTATGACCAATCGGAATCTCATTTAGCATTACTAGGAGCTGGTTTGGCATATGAAAATCAATGCGTTTTGTTAAATCTAGAAATGGACAGACGATATTCATTGGAAGGGACATCCCCACCCACAACTAATTTTAGCTTTGCAATCAGCTTAAAAGGCTTTAGCACAGGCTCGGTGAATGCTATTCAAGAAAAAAACTGTAAATAATATCATAATTCATCACTTGGGTAATCCAATGGTAATAAGTAAAACTTTGATAACGGGCGTATTAATTTTGTGCCTTGTCGTTTTTTCGCAAGCTAGAGCTCAGAACAATTCGCTATTCTCTCCAGTAATTCAAGTAAACGACACCGTCATTACAAAATTTGAATTTGACCAAAGAGTTAAATTTTTGTCAGCGCTGAAATTTCCTGGAGATCCTAATAAAGTTGCTCAAACACAACTTATAGAGGAGCGCTTAAAACAAACTGAGGCACTAAAATTAAAGATAACCGCATCTGAGGCTGAAATTGAAGATGCAGTTAAACGTTTTTCATCGAGAGTAAAACTATCAAGCGACGAATTTATTGGAGAGCTTAATAGACTTGGTATTTACTCAAATACTTTTCGATCATACGTCGAGTCAGAATTAATTTGGCAGAAGATAATAAAGAAAAAATTTGGTTCACAATCTAAAATATCAGACCTTCAGCTAAAACGAGCTAGCAACATAACTAGCTTTGAGGAAACAGTACAAGTGTTGCTGACTGAAATAATTATTCCATTTTCAAACCAAGAATTAAGGGAAATAGAAAATATCGCCTATCAACTAAAAAATATCAAATCCATAGAAGAATTTTCAAACGCTGCAAAAATATATTCAAAAGCGCCCACGGCTGATTTGGGTGGTCGAATAAAATGGCAAAACTTTAATAAATTGCCAGAAATTATAAAGCCGTATATTTTCAATCTTTCACCCGGCGAGGTAAGCGAACCAATAAGATTAAATACGGCAATAGCATTATTTCAATTGAGAGATATTAGAGAAATAAATGACATAAATACAGAAGTTAATTTTTTAGATTTTATAACAGTTTCTACAACATTTGCTAACTTAGCATACTTAAAAGATATTAAAAATAAATTTAATAATTGTTCTGATTTAACGGCAGCTATTGGAGATAAAACGGATGTTAAACTGTTAAGGAGTAAACTTTTTTCTGAGCAATTATCGAATTCTTTAGCCACCGTATTGGAAAAATTAGATCCAGATGAGTCAGAAATCATTATCGATAATGAAAAACCAAAATTGGTTAGATTGTGTGAGCGAAATAAAAAAGAAGACCTGACGAAAGAAAAAATCGAAAATGACAAAAATAATTTACAAACTATCCGTCTAAAGTATTTAGCAAGAAGTTTTATGGAAACTTTGAAAGATAACGCTAGGATTAGCGATAAATGACTATAGCAGTTACGAGTGGTGACCCCTCCGGTATTGGCCCAGAGATAGTACAAAAGTCATGGATTTATCTAAAAAACAACCCATCTAATGAATTTTTCTGGATAGGAGATCCTAGTCATTTGCCAGATAAAAGCATACCATGGCGACCTATAGTGCATCCAAATGAAGTCTCAGAAAATTTTAGTTCGGCGCTACCAGTTCTAGTTCACAAGTTCGCTCATCCACTCAGAATTGGATGTCGGCAGCCTGAAAATGCTAATGATATTATCAAAGTTATTAAAAAAGCAGTGCGCTTGGTAAAAGAAAATAAAGCAAAAGCCTTATGTACAAGCCCAATCAATAAAGATGTTTTAAATTCTGGAACACAATTTCCATTTTTGGGGCATACAGAATTTTTAGCATATTTGGATAGTATCGAACATCCAGTGATGATGTTGGCTTCGTCAAAATTAAAGGTTGTGCCAGCAACAATCCATATCCCAATCAAAGAGGTATCAAACCGTCTATCAATTGAAGGCTTAACAAAAACCATCAAAATAACAAACGAAGCTATGAAAGACAAATTCAGCCTTGCCCAGCCTGTCATAGCTGTTTCAGGCCTAAATCCTCACGCCGGAGAAAATGGAAAGTTGGGATTAGAAGAAAAAGAAATAATAAACCCTGCAATACGTAATTTAAAAAACTCGATAAATATAATTGGACCACTATCTGCTGATACTATGTTCCATTCGACTGCTCGGGCAAAATATGACGTCGCCATAACAATGTATCATGATCAGGCCCTTATACCATTGAAAACTATTGGGTTTGAGGAAGGGGTCAATATAACTTTAGGCATATCTTTTGTTCGCACTTCGCCAGATCATGGAACTGCTTTTGATCTTGCAGGACAAAATGTGGCAGATGAAACATCAATTGTAAATGCAATAAAAATGGCAGCTTCACTATCTCGAAAGCAACAGAATGGAAAAACTTCCCCCGCTTAAAGACGTAATTTCTAGGCATCAACTTCGTGCAAAAAAGTCTTTAGGTCAAAATTTTTTACTCGATCTTAATCTTACATCAAAGATTGCACGTTATGCGGGTAACTTAGATCAGTTCGACATCTTAGAAATAGGGCCTGGACCCGGAGGTTTGACTAGAAGTTTACTTTATGAAGGTGCACGAAAAGTCGTCGCAATCGAAAAAGATAGCCGTTGCATAGAAGCGCTTAAGGAAATTCAAGCAACATTTCCAAGGAGACTTAAGTTACTGCAAGGTGACGCCTTGTCAACGAACGCGAGCGAGCATTTAGCCGATCCAGTGCGAATTATAGCTAATTTACCATATAACATCGGGACAGAGCTTTTGGTGAGATGGTTAACTTCAAAAACTTGGCCGTCATTCTGGCAGAGTATGACCTTAATGTTTCAAAAAGAAGTAGCAAATAGAATAGTTGCAAGTCCAGGAAGCAAAGCTTACGGAAGATTATCAGTGATGTCCCAATGGCGATGCGATACAAAAATCGCATTCAACATTCCTGCGAGTGCGTTTACGCCACCACCCAAAGTTGAAAGTGCACTCGTTCATTTTGAAGCATTAAAAGAACCCAAATTTCCAGCTGAAGTTGATATTTTGGAATTTGTAGTATCGAAGGCATTCAATCAACGTAGAAAGATGTTGAGAGGGGCATTAAAGGGTTATTTTCAAAATGTTGAGGAAGGTCTCTTAAGTATCGGCGTGTTACCCACTAATAGAGCAGAAGACATAACACTCCAAGAGTATTGTGCGATGTCTCAAATTTTGGTTAGGAAATAAGGGCTATTCAATTTCGTTTTAATATTGCAACTATTCAGCAGCTTCAACAGATGAAATATCCTCGCCAATTTTATCAACTTTATCATCGTTGCGCTGATTTTCGCCGCGTCTACGGGCTTTGTTATTACGGGAATTTCCATTTCTATTTTTTTTATCAGCCTGGTTGGCATTATCAAGTTCACCAAACCGCTCACCGTCTGACACACGGTCCCCACTTTCCACCTCTAATGAATTATCATTACCATTCAAATCATTATCATTCGATAAGTCAGAGGTATTATTGTCCAAAGAGGATCTTGAATTACGTTCCTTATCGCGTTCCGTGTTACGATCTTTATTTTCTCGATCCTGCTGCTCCCTACGTGCATCCATCTCACGTTGGGCTTCTGATAACAGTCTTACGTAATGTTCGGCATGTTGTTGAAAATTTTCAGTCGAAACTCTATCGTTTGAGAGTTGAGAATCCCTTGCCAATTGGTTGTATTTATCAATTATTTGTTGTGGTGTCCCCCTGACCTTACCCTCAGGACCAGAACTATCAAAAACACGGTTAATAATATTACCTACCGAACGATTCCGGTTCTTGTTAGAACGCGAGCGTGATTTTGATGATCTCATTTAAGCTTTCTAGCCCTATGATTGCTTGGTCATAAATTACATCAGCTAATCTTGATTTTTACTGATGTTTGGATTTAAAAAAATGCTACTATAAGCATTGCCCTGAGATCTTTTACAACAATAATTAATATACTTTCAAGCATAAATATTAAATTTTATTGAAAACTCGTCGTCATGTGACTGGCGACCACTAAGCTGCTTCTGCCGATAGCACTCTATCTCTTGACCCAAGATCTTTGTGGACCTTGATTTTGGAAAAACCAGCCCCAGCTAAAAGGGTTTTTACAGGTTCAGCCTGTGAATATCCAATTTCAAGAACAATTTGACCATTTTTTATCAATTTTTCTTTAGCGTTCGATATTATCTGACGATACGAATCCAACCCATCTCCTCCTGGCGTCAATGAGATTTTTGGGTCATAGTCGATAACTTCATTACCTAACTCATTGTATTCTTTTGCAGAGATATACGGAGGATTTGAGACAATTATATCAAATCGACCACTAATTTTACTTAACCAATCAGATTGCATAAGCGTCAAACGATTTTGAACGCCATGTATTTTCGAATTCCTTGCTGCAGTTTCCAATGCTAGTTCAGAAATATCGGTAGCAACACAAGTTGCGTCAATACGCTCTGCCAAAACTGTGATGGCAATAGCGCCACTTCCAGTACCGAGTTCTAGCATAGTCTTGAATTTATTTTCCAACACCACTTCGACCAGAGTTTCCGTATCCCCGCGGGGATCTAAAACATTCTCATTAACTTCAAAATTCCTACCCCAGAAGGCGCGATAACCAATAATTTTGGAAACTGGTTTCCGTTTGCAGCGCTCATCAACCATTCTCCAAAATTTTGAAATTTCATCTTTAGAAAGGAAACTATCATCAAGAAGATTAAGTTTATGGACTTCTACGCCCAAACAGTTCGCTAACAATAATCTGGCGTCTCTTGTAGGGTTTTCGATGCCACAGTCACGCAATTTACCTTGACTTGCTAATACTAATGCCCGAACTATCATCCGTTAATTTCAGCAAGCATCTTTGCCTGCGCATCTGCCAGAAGGGCATCAATGGTTTCGTCTAAACCTCCAGCAAGAATTTGATCTAACTTATAAAGAGTTAGATTGATTCTGTGATCGGTCATTCGTCCTTGCGGGAAATTATAAGTTCTAATTCTTTCCGATCTGTCTCCAGATCCAACTTGAATTTTTCGGTTTTCTGATCTCTCACTGTCAACACGTTGCCGCTCTAAATCAAATAATCGAGTTTTTAAAACTTGAAGCGCTATTTCACGATTTCTATGTTGAGACTTTTCAGAACTTGTAACTACTATACCAGTAGGCAGATGTGTGATCCGTACAGCTGAATCTGTAGTATTTACATGCTGCCCACCCGCCCCTGAGCTTCTCATTGTATCTATTCTTAAGTCATTACTATTTATCTCTATATCTACGTCCTCAGCCTCGGGTAGAACTGCGACGGTTGCCGCAGAAGTATGTATTCTTCCACCGCTCTCAGTTTCTGGAACTCTTTGCACTCTGTGCACACCACTTTCATACTTTAGACGCGCAAAAACTCCATCGCCCTTAATATGCGCTACAACTTCTTTTATTCCACCGAGTTCCGTATGCTGCTGTTCAATCATATCAAACGACCAATTATTTATCTCAGCATATCGTTGATACATCCTTAATAAGTTTCCAGCGAACAAAGCCGCCTCATCACCTCCCGTGCCGGGCCGTATCTCTAAAATAGCAGGACGAGCATCTGCATTATCCTTGGGGAGTAATGCGAGTTGCAAATTTTGTTCGGTTTTCGGTATTTTTTCTTTTAAATTAAAAACTTCGTCCTCTGCCAATGCTTTCATGTCTGGATCAGAGACTAATTCTTTTGCTTCATCAAGCGCAATTAATAGAGCCTTATATTCATTTATTTCATCTACGACTGGGCGTAATTCAGCGTATTCACGAGATATTTTTGCAATATCCGCACCCGAAAGTTCTTCATTCAGTTTCGCTTCTAAAAACTGAAACCGAGAAACAATTTGGTCAAGTCGATCAATCGGTAGCATCAGTCTCTATTGCATCTATTGAAATTATTGGTCAAGGAGTTTACTAGGTTATTTTAATTTTTTAAGTTGCTTAGCTTTTCATTCTGCTCAGCGCTTTTTGTTCCAACCCCAAATACCGATTAGCTCATGAACCGCATGCGCACCTGCGATTGCTGTCGCACCTGACAAATCATACTGAGGAGCAACTTCTACCACATCTCCTCCTACCATATTTATACCAGCAAGATCCCGTAAAATAATTGAAGCTTGGATAGAGGATAATCCACCCCATACAGGGGTACCTGTGCCTGGAGCATATGCAGGATCCAAACAATCAATGTCAAAAGTTAAATAGGTGGGAGTGTCACCCAATATCGATTTTATTTTTTCCGCAGTCTTACCTGGACCAATCTCAAAAACTTCCCTTGCGTCGATTATATTTACGCCCAATGTATCAGAGTTATAAGTTCTAATTCCAACCTGAACAGATTTTTTTGGATCAATTAATCCCTGTTTCACGGCTTTATAAAACATTGTTCCATGGTCAATACGATGCATGTCATCATCAGGCCATGTATCTGAGTGAGCGTCAAACTGTAATAAAGCCAGCGGCTTTCCATACTTTTTCCTATAGGCCTTTAATATCGGGTATGATATGAAATGGTCACCGCCGAGCGAAATACATCCGCTACATTTGCCTAGTATAGTGCTAATGTGGTCTTCTAAAATCTGAGGAAACTCACTTACTTTGGCATAATCATATGCGATATCTCCATAATCGACCATGGATATCTCTGACATTGGATCGAAATCCTCCCACCCGTATATGGGATCAAATGGCTGTAAAGTTGACGCTTCCCTTATTGCGCGTGGACCAAAACGCGACCCGGGCCGATTGGTAACGGCTTGATCAAATGGGATTCCAGTAATTGCTAAATCAACATTATTTAACTCTTTTGTATACTTTAAACGTAAGAATGAAGTAGCCCCACCAAATGCATTCTCAAAGGACTGTCCAGTGTAACTATCCCTTGTAAATGCCCGATCTACCTGTTTTTCCGCATCTTTCAAACCCAATTTTATCTCCCTAGCGGTTGTGACATTTCAACCAGTCTTGCAAAAAATGATGCACCATAAACGGATGCGTCATCATTAAAATCATAATTTGTATTGTGAAGACCTGCAGCCTCCCCAATACCTAAAAACAAATAAGCCCCAGGTCTTTTTTCCAAAAGATAGGAAAAATCTTCTGCTCCCATTTCCTGACCAGCGTTATCATCAACCATGTTAACACCCGAGATATCTTCAGCTGCTAGTGCGGCAGTCTTGACATTCTCAGGACTATTTATAGTTGGAGGATATCCTTTTTCATATCGCAATTTGCACTCAAGCCCAAAACTCTGGGCATGCCCTGAAACAATCTCTTCCATTCTTTTGATTACTAATTCCTGCACTTTTTTATCAAAGGTGCGCACAGTACCGTTGATGTAAGCATTTTGGGGAGTAACATTATCAGTACTTCCCGCATGAATTTGTGTAACCGAAACCACTAATTTATCGTTTGGATCACGACTTCTGGAAACAATTGTTTGAAAAGTTTGAACAATTCCAATCGCAGCAGTTATTGGATCCTTTGTCTCATGTGGATAAGCCCCATGACCTCCCACTCCAACAACATCAATATGAAATTTATCTGCTCCAGCCATTATGGGGCCAGGCATTGTATAAAATTTTCCCAATTCAACGTCTGGAGTATTATGAATGGCATATACATTTTTAATGTCAAACCGATCCAAAATTCCCTCTTCCACCATAATACGTCCACCACCCTCGTTTTCCTCAGCCGGTTGAAATATTAAAGCAACTCTACCAGAAAAATTTCTAGTCTCACTTAGGTACCGTGCAGCCCCCAATAGCATTGTCGTATGACCATCATGCCCACATGCATGCATTAACCCCGGGTTATTTGACGAATACTCCAAATTAGTTGTTTCTGTCATAGGAAGCGCGTCAATATCAGCCCGCAGGCCAATTGTATCACCATCGTCTTTTCCATCAATAATGGCTACTAACCCTGATTTTGCAATCCCAGTGTGAATTTTATCAATGCCAAACTCCCGAAGTCTCGCCTCAATAAAAGATGCAGTCTCATGGCAATTTAACCCTAACTCAGGGTTTTGATGAATATTTCGTCGCCATTTTTTCATATCTTCGTCAAATGCAGCAATACGATTGACTATTGGCATATCTGGACTCCTTTGACTTTAACGTTCAAAATGTATCAGACAAAAAAAGCCACGAGGACGCAATGCCTTTCAACGAGAAAATTATCAATGGACGAAATGGAGATATTACGACTTTGGTTGAAATAATGCGTGCATTGCGAGATCCTGAAACAGGTTGTCCATGGGACATAGAACAAACATTTGAGAGCATATCGCCTTACACAATTGAAGAAGCGTACGAAGTTGCTGATGCAATAGACAGAAAAGACTGGGACAGTTTGAAAACTGAACTCGGAGACTTATTGCTACAATCAATCTATCATTCCCAGATAGCTTCAGAAAAAGAATATTTTAATTTTTACGATGTCGTTAGAGAGATTTCAGAAAAAATGATTTCTCGGCATCCTCATGTCTTTGGAGATAGCAAAGAAAATAAAACTGCAAAACAACAAGTTGAGGATTGGGAAAGTATAAAGGCGTCAGAGAGAAAGTTGAAAAAGCAAGGGAAAGTACTTGAAGACGTAGCCCTCAACCTACCTGCTTTAGTACGCGCAATGAAACTTCAAAAACGGGCTGCACGCGTGGGTTTTGATTGGCCAAGTTACAAGAATGTATTGGACAAAATCATCGAAGAAGCGCAAGAGCTTGCTGAAGCCGCGGCCAAAGGAAACTCGGCAGATGTAGAGGAGGAGTATGGCGACTTGCTTTTTGCTTTTGTAAATTTGGGCCGACATTTGAATATTGAGCCCGAAGTTGCGTTAAAAAGAACAAATAATAAATTCATAGAAAGGTTTGAATTCATCGAAATAGAGCTTGCAAATAAAGGAAAGAGCCCAAAAGACTCCTCTTTAGAAGAGATGGATGGCTTATGGGAAAAAGCAAAAAAATCAGGTAAATAATTAGATATATGGAGACGATGTTGGGCGCTCAAAAAATAATAATTGATACAGATCCCGGTCAAGACGATGCTGTCGCTATTTTGCTTGCACTGGCAAGTCCTGATGAGATAGAAGTTTTGGGCATTACCGCAGTAGCGGGTAACGTACCACTTTCTTTAACCGAAAAAAATGCTCGAATTGTATGTGAATTGGCAGGGAGATCCGATATCGGTGTTTATGCCGGATGTGCTCACCCGTTGAAAAGAAAACTTGTTACAGCAGAACATGTACATGGAAAAACAGGCCTCGATGGACCTGAATTACCGGAGCCAAAGATAAAATTGAAAGAAAAACATGGTGTTAATTTTATAATTGATACATTGATGCAAGAGCCTGCAAATTCTGTATCACTTTGTCCATTGGGGCCTCTGACTAATATTGCCACTGCAATGTTGAAGGAGCCAAGAATTACTCCACGAATAAAACAAATTGTTTTAATGGGGGGAGCATACTTTGAAGTTGGGAATATTACGCCAGCGGCGGAATTTAATATTTTTGTAGATCCCGATGCAGCAAAGATTGTTTTCGCCTCTGGAATTGAAATAGTAGTGATGCCTCTAGATGTGACGCACAAAGCTCTTGTAACAACTCAACGGAATGAAGCTTTCAGGCAACTGAAAACTCCTGTTGGAGTGGCAGTTGCTGAAATGACAGATTTCTTTGAAAGATTTGACAAAGAAAAATATGGTTCAACCGGGGCTCCTTTGCATGATCCATGCGTTACCGCATATTTGATCGATCCAACGATATTTTCAGGTAGAAAAATCAATGTAGAGATAGAGACAGAGTCAGAATTAACTTTGGGTATGACTGTAGCAGATTGGTGGCGTGTCACCGATCGAGAAGCTAATGCTTTTTTTGTTGGAGACTTGGATACTAATAAATTTTTCAGTCTACTAACAAATCGATTAGGAAGATTGCCGCTAAACGGCATTAGTTAGGTAAATGAATAGATTTGAAAACAGCTACGCTCTTCTTCCTGAAAACTTTTATTCGATAACGCCACCAACACCGGTTGCGAATCCTAAATTGTTGAAGTGGAATACGGAACTGGCGCAAGATTTAGGACTTAAATTTGAAAGTTTGCACGAAAAAGAAAATATTTTTTCTGGTAATCTTCCTCTGAATGGTACTCCGATAGCACAAAAATACGCCGGGCATCAATTTGGACAATTTAATCCTGATCTTGGGGATGGACGCGCACATTTATTAACGGAAGTAATATCTCCTAATGGTGAGAGATACGATATAGCTCTTAAGGGTTCGGGCAAAACACCGTATTCACGAGGTGGGGATGGTCGAGCATGGTTAGGACCCATTCTTAGAGAGTATATTGTAAGCGAGGCAATGCACAACTTGGGGATTCCTACAACCCGCTCCCTAGCAATTGTAAGCTCCGGCGAACCTGTATATCGGGAAGCAAAAATGCCAGGAGCGATAATTACTCGCATTGCTAAAAGCCATATTAGAATAGGAACATTCCAATGGTTTGCTGCGATATCAGATATTAAAAACCTAAAAATCTTATTAGATTATTCGATTAAACGTCACTATCCTGATGCAAGCAGTACAGCAGAATTTTTACGAGCTGTTTCTTTAAAGCAAGCCCGATTAGTAGCTGAATGGATGAGAGTAGGATTTATCCATGGCGTTATGAATACTGATAATTGTCTTATTTCAGGCGAAACGATAGACTATGGGCCTTGTGCATTTATGGACGAGTATAATCCTGATAAAGTTTTCTCTTCAATAGACAACTTTGGTAGATATTCTTTTTCTAATCAATCGAAAGTTATTATTTGGAACCTAGCCCAACTAGCCAGCGCTCTATTAATGCTTCACGATGATGATCAAAATACTTTGGAAATTTTTCAAGAAATTATCAATGAAACCTCTACATATTTGTCTAAAGAGTATTACACGCAATTTGCCTCTAAATTGGGAATTGTAACCCCTGACGATAAAGATAAACGGTTAGTTGATGACCTGCTAACAATTTTAGCTGGAGAAACTGCAGATTTTACTAACTTTTTCTCAAAAATTACAAATGACGAGAAGCCTTTCAAATTTATGATGAAAACCCCATATTTAACATGGGAAAAAAAATGGCAAAATCGTGTAAAAAGCATACCCGATGCAAAGCCAACCATGAGGCAGGCAAACCCGGTAATTATTCCACGTAATCACATTGTAGAAAAAGCTATTCAGTCTGCTCTTTCAGGTGACTTTGAACCTTTTTATAGTCTGAATAAAGCACTACAAAAACCTTATGATTACACAGGGCAGTGCAATTTTCTAAACGCGCCAAAGGAAGATGAAAAGGTTACTGCTACTTTCTGCGGTACGTAAGGATTGTTGGTCTTGCTTTGGCTAAATAAGTAAATTCCAACTGAATTTAAATTGTATTTCAAATTTTCTTTTCTGCCTGTTAAGCTCAAGAGAAGACAACACAAAAACCATTTCTACCGATTATTGAGGCAATTATGAGCCATACAATTTTAGACCGATGCGAAATAAAAGGGTTACGGATGACAAATCAGCGAAAAATTATCGCTGAAATAATAGAAAACTCATTTGATCATCCCGACGTAGAGGAACTCTACAACCGCGCCTCAGCTATCGATGACTCCATATCTATTGCTACTGTTTATAGAACAGTTAAATTGTTTGAAGAAAGTGGCATTCTGGACAAACTCGAGTTTGGGGATGGTCGAGCAAGATATGAAAATGCTGACCGAGAACATCATGATCATCTAATCGATATTAACTCCGGAAAAGTTATAGAATTTGTAGATAATGAGATTGAAAAATTGCAAGAATTAATTGCCCTTCGCCTCGGTTATGAACTTCGAGGTCATAAGCTAGAACTCTATGGTGTGCCAATAAAGAAGGCATAATTAGTAGAGTTTAATAAATCCTTTACTGAACATTGTATTTACGTGAGCGCTAGAATAAGGCTAAAGCGGTAAATTCAGCCAATTTTTGAAAGTCAAATATGTTTAATATTAATCAGATCAAAGCTCGTGAAATTTTGGATAGTCGCGGCAACCCAACTCTTGAAGTTGACGTCACCCTTGAAAACGGCACTGTTGGTCGCGCAGCAGTTCCTTCTGGAGCCTCAACGGGAGCTCACGAAGCGGTTGAACTTCGTGATAATGATAAGGCACGATTCAAGGGTAAAGGCGTTTTAAAAGCGGTAGAAAACGTAAACAAAGACTTAGCTACAGAACTTATCGGACTAAATGCAAAAGATCAAAAAAGCATTGATCAAAAAATGATTGATTTGGATGGTACAGAAAACAAATCAAGGCTCGGCGCAAATGCAATTTTGGGTATTTCTTTGGCGATTGCAAAAGCTGCTGCCACTTGCAGTAATCAGTCGCTATATAGATATATTGGCGGCGAGCGTGCAAGAGTTCTTCCTGTTCCAATGATGAATATTATTAACGGCGGGGAACATGCAGACAATCCAATAGACATTCAAGAGTTTATGATTATGCCAATAGGTGCAAAAAATATTAAAGAAGCTATCCGCATGGGCTCGGAGGTATTTCACACTTTAAAAGCCGAATTGAGTTCATCTGGCCTATCAACCAGTGTTGGCGACGAAGGTGGCTTTGCACCAAATATCAGTTCTACCAGAGATGCGCTTGATTTCATTTTAAAGTCCATTGAAAATGCAGGATACAAGGCAGGCGAAAATATTTATCTGGCATTGGACTGCGCTTCAACAGAATACTTTTGCGATGGGAAATATCATTTGTCAGGAGAAGGTAAAGTCCTCGGCTCGAAAGATAATGCCGCCTACCTAGCCGACTTGGTTGCAGACTATCCGATAATTTCAATAGAAGACGGTATGGCTGAGGATGACTGGGAAGGTTGGGCAATCTTAACTAACGAACTAGGGGACAAGATACAACTTGTGGGAGATGATTTATTTGTAACCAATCCTAGGAGGTTGAAGAAAGGAATTGAAAAGTCTTGTGCAAACTCAATGTTGGTGAAAGTTAATCAAATAGGAACACTTACAGAGACACTTGAAGCCGTAGATTTGGCACATAGAGCTAATTATACAAATGTGATGAGCCACAGATCTGGTGAGACGGAAGATACGACTATTGCTGATTTAGCTGTTGCAACGAACTGCGGTCAAATTAAAACGGGATCTCTGGCTCGATCCGACAGATTGGCGAAATACAATCAGTTAATTAGGATCGAAGAAGACTTGGGAGGTTTTGCAAAATACGCCGGCAGATCAATATTAAAGTAATATTATGTCAATTTTAACTAAAGTTTATTAGCGGTTTTTATAAATTCTGCGTCCATTAAGTATTAACGAAATAATTTGCTAAGCCTGTTCAGCTTCGCCTTTTTTAAAAGACGATACTCACTTAACTTATTGGCATTATTTTTATTAAAATCATTCAGAATACTAATAACAAAGCCTGCGATCAGATTAAAATTATCAAGTGCTTCGCGGTATAACAATTCATCCGGATGCACACCTCTTATTCCATATTTTTTTAACTCGTAATTTGGGAAATCCCTCAAGTTGAGTGTTACTATGGTATTTGCGTTACCTTCAATAGCTGCTGCTAAAACATGAATATCATCTTTATCAGGCAAATATAATTTTGGGATGTGCTTTTCATAATCATTTACCATGGATTTTGGATATTTCGATTTAAGGATCGCTATTTCTGCTTCTGTTTGGGCTTTAGCCTCTAAATTTATTTTTTTCGACGCGCGCCGCCATTCTTCGAAAATTTGTTCAGTCCAAATTAAATCCCATTTCTGCTCTCCCGAAACGCTAATAAGAAGATTTCGAATTACCGTCGGATATAGAACGCATGCATCAAGTAAAAGTTTCATAATCTAAAAACTAGAGACTTGAGATATGAATTATCCAAAAGTTGGAGATGTATAGGGTGATCGGCTGCTGCAAAGCCAGTATGAATTAATTGAGCACGCCGACCTGCCCTACCAATGCCTCTAACACATGCATTTCTGAACTTTGTTAGATCAGCAAGTTGACTACAGGAACAGAGGACTAGAATTCCATTCTCGCGCACCAAACTGGAACCTAACTTTGCTATTTTCTCATATGCTCTCAAACCACTGTTGAGAGATTTACGAGATGTGACAAATGCCGGTGGATCACAGATTACTATATCATAAGAGTTATCAGACTCTAAAAGTTTCCTCAAAACCGAAAAAGCGTCACCTCTGATAATATTTATTTTACTCGATGCCATCATTTCAGAGGCACCCTCCCTGACCAAGTCCAGTGCATTTGCTGAACTATCGACAAATGAAACTTTGGACGCACCGGCAGCAATGGCTGCCAACCCAAAACCACCTACGTGGCAGAATACATCTAATACTGTTTTTCCATTAGCCAAACTTGCGACAAATTTGTGATTCTGCCTTTGATCATAAAATAAACCCGTTTTTTGCCCCTCATGAACATCCGCTTTATATATCGCTCCATTCATTGGAACTGAAATTGCCGCTTCTGGAAGATCACCAAAAAATACTGAGTTTTTATCATCCAAACCTTCTAACCTCCTTGAACGCCCAGATGCATTTTTTATAACAACATCAATGCTGCAAACTTCCTTGATCGAATTTGCAATAATTTCACTCATATTCTCAGCCCAAAATGCATTTGGTTGCATAACAATAACTTTATCAAAACGATCAACAATCAATCCTGGGAGCTCGTCTGCCTCCGCGTTGACAAGTCGATAAAATGGGTCTCTGAATATCTCTTTTCTCTTAGCTAACGCTTTAGAAATTCTATCTTTTAACCAATAGGCATTGATTATAGTTTCAAGATTATAATCCATTACTCTGGCAAAAATTTTTGAATTCGGATTAACAGTAACGAGGCAAATAGGGTTTTTGTTGTAATCAACAAGAGTACAGAACGAACCAGGCAAAAGTGACTTCGTGCGACGGTCAGAGATTATTTCATTGCTGTAGATCCACGGGTAACCATAGCGAAACTTATTAGCTTCAACGCTAGCCTTCAATCTCAAATTAAATTCAGTCATACGGAAAACTTCCATTTTCTGAACAGATCAATAAAGGCTATTCGCCAAGTTTCATATAATAATCTTTTATAACTATCTAATTTTATTTATTTAAATAAAATTCTAATTACTATCTTTTTTCTTGAGTTTTATATTTTCTTAAGATAGCTCTAATTACATGTGTTAGCGCTAACATGATACAGAGATATTTAGAATGGCAATTAATAAGGTAATATTGGAAGTTACGGAGCGTATCACCCATCGCTCTCGTGAGACTAGATCAAAATATCTCCAGAATATGCAAGATCAATTAAATATAGGTCCACGTCGAGCGCACTT
The DNA here is from genome assembly GCF_965655845.1 of Candidatus Salinivivens marinus. NCBI lineage: Bacteria > Pseudomonadati > Pseudomonadota > Alphaproteobacteria > Rhodobacterales > Paracoccaceae > Candidatus Salinivivens > Candidatus Salinivivens marinus. The sequence goes on along the minus strand of NZ_CBFHHX010000009.1, from coordinate 108,416 downwards.
AACATGTGGAAATCAGGCGCACGCATATGCAAGCACATCTAAAGATAAGATGTCACTGTCCAAAACTTCAAATGGAAATATCGGAATAGTTAGCGCATATAATGACATGCTTTCCGCTCATCAGCCATTTGAAACCTACCCTGAACTCATTCGCGATACCGCACGAAAATTTGGTGGTACAGCCCAAGTGGCAGGTGGAGTACCAGCCATGTGTGACGGTGTTACGCAAGGGCAACCCGGTATGGAGCTTTCGCTTTTCTCGCGAGATGTAATTGCGTTAGCAGCATCAATTGCCCTGTCGCACAATACTTTTGATTCTTCTATTTATTTGGGGGTGTGCGATAAAATTGTGCCTGGCTTGATTATTTCAGCGGCTACTTTTGGATTTTTACCAGCTGTATTTGCTCCAGCTGGCCCAATGCCCTCCGGAATTCCAAATGACAAAAAATCTATTGTGCGACAAAAGTTTGCCACTGGAGAAATTAGTCGAGAGGAATTAATGAAAGCCGAAATGGCAAGCTATCATAGTCCCGGTACATGCACATTTTACGGGACAGCAAACTCAAATCAAATGCTTATGGAGTTTATGGGATTGCACTTACCTGGAGCTTCATTTGTTCCGCCCAATACACCTTTACGGACAGCATTAACTGAATTGGCAACAAAACGCGCATTAGATATTACAAGTTTAGGAAAAAACTTTACGCCAGCCTACGAAATTTTAGACGAAAAAGCTTTTGTGAACGGAATCGTGGGGCTCATGGCCACAGGAGGCTCGACGAATCTGGTATTACATTTGCCCGCAATGGCTAAAGCTGCGGGAATTATACTCGAACTAAGTGACTTTGACGACATCTCAGGCGTCACACCCTTGATGGCGAAAATATACCCAAACGGATTAGCCGATGTTAATCATTTTCATGCTGCAGGTGGTTTAAGTTACATGATAGCTCAGCTTTTGGAGACAGGTTATCTGCACAACGATGTGCTCACTATAATGGGACCAGGTTTGGAAGCATACACAAAAGAACCTAAATTGGTCGACGATGGGATAGAGTTTGTGCCCTCAAGCACAAAATCACATAACGAGAAGATATTAAGACCAGTAACTAACCCTTTCCAAAAATCTGGTGGAATAAAGAAATTAGAGGGAAATCTTGGGACTTGCATAATTAAAATTTCAGCCGTTCCCATGGAAAAGCAAATGGTCGAAGCGCCAGCTAGGGTTTTTGAATCTCAAGAAGAAGTTAAAACTGCTTTTAGAAACAATGAACTCAACACAGACGCTATAATCGTGGTTAGGTTCCAAGGCCCTAAGGCTAACGGAATGCCCGAACTTCACGGATTAACGCCTATACTGGCCGTGCTACAAGATAGAGGTCTAAAAGTTGCATTAATTACAGACGGCAGAATGTCGGGAGCATCGGGCAAAGTACCAGCCGCCATTCATTTGAGTCCCGAAGCTTCAAACTCAGGACCTATTTCAAAAATAAAAAATGGAGATCTGATACGTCTCGATGCCCGTTCTGGGGAATTAAATATTTTAGATGAGAACTTTGAACTACGAAAATCCAGAAAAAAAGATTTAAGTGAAAATGAGCGAGGCTTAGGCAGGGAGCTTTTTAATATTTTTCGCGAAAATGCTACCGCTGCAAAATTTGGTGGCGGGATAACATAAGTTGAGATGAGATGACTTCATACCAAGAAAATCATGATTTACTGAAAATTTGCACATTGGCGCCAGTCATACCCGTTTTGGTGGTTGATGAAACTTCAAAAGCTGTACCGCTTGCAAAAGCTTTAATAACAGGAGGTCTGAGGGTTTTAGAAGTAACCTTAAGAACGGATAATGCGCTTGCTGTGATTAAGGAAATGGTAAACAATAATGCCGAGGGAATAATTGGCGCGGGGACGCTACTATCTGAAAACGATGTCTATGCGGCTAAGAAAGCAGGAGCAAAATTTGGGGTAAGTCCCGGAGCAACAGAACAAATATTGAGAGCATGCGCTGAAGTTAGCTTGCCACTGTTACCAGGTGCGGCCACACCGTCAGAAGTAATGAGTTTACTATCAAAAGGTTATTCGGTACAAAAATTCTTTCCTGCAGAGTCAAATGGTGGCGTAAAAGCTCTAAAGTCAATCCTCGGCCCAATACCTGGCGTGAGCTTCTGTCCCACAGGAGGGGTGACCCAAACAAATGCAATTGACTATTTGTCATTGACTAATGTGCCTTGTGTTGGTGGAAGTTGGGTTGCTCCTGAAAAAAAAATCAAAGCCGCTGATTGGCATGCAATAACTGAACTAGCTCGCAGCACCCAAGCATTCAGAAAGCCGTCAGCTAGCTAACTTCTAGTACATTTATGGGTTGAGCCTTGCAATTGCCAGACTTCGAAGTAAGCTTAACGAAGCATTGACTTAGGATATGCATATGAGTTCTGCTGAACTGTATATAAATCTAACAAATATTTGCTCTAACTGGAGTGCTCTGAATAGTCTTTCTGATGGCTCCGCCGGAGCGGTAGTTAAAGCTAACGCCTATGGCCTTGGAATAAAAGAAGTGGGCATCTCACTCGCAAAAGCCGGCGCTAGAGATTTTTTTGTCGCCATCGCAGAAGAAGGAGCGGAACTCCGACGCGCAATTGGTCATGGTCCAAAAATCTATGTTTTTTCAGGCCATATGATTGGAGACACTTCTTTACTAAAGAACTTTGATTTAATACCGCTCATAAATTCTGCAGAACAACTGGCATTTCATGCAGAAAATTCAGCAGATCAGTCGATTGGCATCCAACTAGATACGGGAATGAACCGCCTTGGGATGGAAGGTGCCGAATTTGAAGCCATTAAGGACATAATTTTAAAATTAAATCCGGACCTTATAATATCACATCTAGCGTGCGCGGACGAGCCGAGCCACCCCATGAATGAGAAACAATTGAATTATTTCAATGCTATGACCGACAACATTGATTGCAAAAAATCACTTGCGGCCACTGGTGGCATTTTATTGGGAAAGCGATATCATTTCGATATGACTAGACCTGGTATAGGTTTGTATGGTGGAAACCCTTACTCTGGGTCAAAAAACGTCGTAGGACTTAAATTGCCTGTAATTCAAATTCGATCCGTTCTTCCAAATGAAACTGTTGGTTATTCTAATACTTGGACCGCAAAAGAAATTACAAAAGTCGCTACTGTAAGCTCGGGCTATGCAGATGGTATCTTTAGGTGTTTGAGCGACAAAGCAATGTTATATTACGATCAAATACCTTGCAATATAATCGGCCGCATTTCAATGGACTTAATCGGTGTAGATGTCTCTAATTGTGGTGAGAACCCAGATCACTTATGGCTCTTGAATGACATCCAATCAATTGATGATCTTGCTGATGATGCAAATTCGATTGGTTATGAAATTTTAACGGCTCTCGGACAGCGATACAATCGTAGCTACATTTAGAGACATTCAAATGAAAGTTTTACGAAATTTAGGCCAATGTGTGAATTGCTTTTTAAATAAAATAGGTAAAGTAACAGATTTTATAATCTCAATTTTTTTAAATCTAGTTACGCCGCCAATTTATGGTAGAGAGATATTAAAAGCCTTTTACCAAATTGGATGGATGTCGTTGCCAGTACTTGGATTAACCGCTCTTTTTACAGGCGGTGCACTAGCACTACAAATCTACGCTGGTGGTTCCCGGTTTAATGCAGAGCAAGTCGTTCCGGCAATCGTTGCTATCGGTATGGCACGTGAATTAGGCCCAGTTCTTGGAGGTTTAATAGTGGCAGCACGTGTGGCGAGCTCAATCGCGGCTGAAATAGGCACAATGAAAGTAACTGAACAATTGGATGCATTGACAACACTTTCCACCAATCCAATAAAATATTTAGTTGTGCCCAGGGTCCTTGCAGCAACACTTTCACTACCAGCACTGATAGCCATTGGTGACTCAATAGGTATACTGGGGGGATATCTGGTAGGCATAAATCGTTTGGATTTTAGCTCTAGTACTTATTTGGCAAGCACAGCGAGCATGCTTCAAATTTCAGATATTTTTAGTGGAATAATTAAAGGCGTTTTTTTTGGTTTTATTATAGCTCTATCGGGTTGTTTTAATGGCTTTTATGCGTCGAATGGCGCTGAGGGCGTAGGCAAAGCCACAAAATCTGCTGTCGTAGCCGCATGCGTTTTTATTTTAGCAACTAACTATATTTTGACAGAGGCTTTTTTTAATTCATGATCGAAATTAAAAACATTCACAAAACGTTTGGAAAGCAAAAGGTGCTCGACGGGGTCAATATTTTTGCACACCAAGGAAGTTCTACCGCGCTAATAGGTACTTCTGGAGGTGGTAAATCAGTAATTTTAAAAATTTTACTTGGACTTATCGAACCCGATGAAGGAGAAGTCTTCATAGATAAAGTAAAAGTCTCACATCGAGAACCTGGCCGAACTCTTTCCAGAATAGGCATGCTGTTTCAAGGCTCAGCCTTATTTGATAGCCTTCCAGTATGGCAAAATATTTGTTTTAAATTTTTAAAAGGTACCGAAAAGTTATCTAGTAAAGATGCAAAGGAGCTTGCTATTCAAAACTTAGAGAAAGTTGGCCTTAATTATAAAGTGGCGAATAAATTTCCCGCTGACTTATCGGGTGGAATGAAGAAACGGGTAGCACTAGCCAGAGCAATCGTGGGCAACCCAAAAATTATTTTATTTGACGAGCCGACTACTGGCCTTGATCCAATAATGACAAATACAATTAATAGTCTTATACGGGAAATTGTCGAAACAATGGACGTAACCACTCTTACTATTACTCACGACATTTCATCTGTGCAGCAGATATCCGATAATGTTGCTCTTTTGGACTCAGGAAGAATTCGATGGGAAGGGAAGTCCAAGGAATTAAAAGGGTCCAAAGATCCTTATGTATTTCAGTTTATAAATGGAAAACATAATGGACCAATAAACGTTAATTGATTCAAAATAATCAAATCGTTTATTTTTTATCAACTTGAATTGTATAAAAACAATTGGCACAAGTGTGACATGGCGAAAATCTCAAAATCATACTCATGCACATCTTGTGGATTAGTAACGAATAAATGGGCTGGACGCTGTGATGGTTGCGGCGATTGGAATACGATTCATGAGAGCAAAGCGCTCTCAAATGGCCCCCAAAAGGTCTCTATAGGCATTGAAAAAGGCGAAAAAATATTACTCAGTGATCTTTTACCTTCAAGCAAAAATCTTTCATACTCTAAGTCTGGGATCGCTGAATTTGATCGTGTTCTTGGGAAAGGGCTAGTGAGTTCCGCGGCAATACTGCTATCCGGTGATCCTGGCATTGGCAAATCTACAATTTTACTTCAAGCTGCGGCAAGATTTGGTGAAGCAGGACTTAAGGTTCTATATATATCGGGAGAGGAAGCAGCTTCCCAAGTAAAACTACGCGCAAAACGTTTGGGTTTATCAACTGCCCCTATCAGATTAGGCTCGGAAACTAATCTAAGGAATATACTTACAACATTTGAGGACGAAGAACCAAATCTTGTTATAATAGATTCAATTCAGACCATATGGGCTGACACAGTTGACAGTGCACCGGGCAGTGTATCACAGGTAAGATCGGCAGCATTCGAGCTTACCAATTATGCAAAACGCACGGGTGCAGCAGTAATCATGGTTGGGCACGTAACTAAAGATGGGCAAATTGCTGGACCTCGCGTAGTTGAACATATGGTCGATACAGTTTTACATTTTGAGGGAGAACGAGGCCATCAATTTAGAATTTTAAGAGCTGTAAAAAATAGGTTTGGCCCAGTTGATGAAATTGGCGTATTCGAGATGGCATCGGAGGGGTTAGCTCAAGTTAAAAACCCATCAGAGCTCTTCTTATCCGAAAGAGGTAAAAACATACCAGGCTCAGTGGTTTTTGCAGGTATTGAGGGCACCAGACCAATCTTAGTAGAGTTTCAGGCTCTGGTAACACCCTCAACGCTTGGGCAGCCCCGCCGAAACGTTATTGGCTGGGATGGAAACCGATTATCGATGGTTCTAGCTGTATTAGAATCTCGTTGTGGTATAAGTTTTGCCAACCACGATGTATATTTGAATATCGCCGGTGGAATAAAAATAAATGAGCCCGCAGCGGATTTAGCAGTTGCAGCTGCAATTTTTTCTGCAAAGGAAGATATTATTTTCCCAATAAACACTGTTTTTTTTGGAGAGATTAGTCTATCAGGGGCTGTTCGCCAGGTTAGCCAAGTGGACAATAGACTAAAAGAGGCTCAAACGTTAGGATTTAGCGAAGCGATAACTGCGCCGCGAAACAAAAAAAAGCCCAAAGATGGAATAAATATTCGAGAGACAGTCAATCTCCGCGATTTTGTAAATATGATGCATAAATATAAAGATTCAACTGAGGGATTGGGCGATGGAAAGCCTTAATATTGTAGACGGAATTGTCATAATAATAGTTTTGATTTCTGCGATACTTGCATATGCTCGCGGTGTCACGCGGGAAGTAATGGCAATAATGGGATGGATTTTCTCATCTATAATATCTTTCATTTTTGCACCATTAACTACTCCATTAATCAAAGAAATCCCTTTACTTGGACCAATATTAGCTGACAGCTGTGAATTGGCAATAATTGCGGCATTTGCCAGTGTATTTGCGCTGAGCCTGCTTATATTTTCATTTTTTACACCACTTTTAAGCACCGTTATAAACAAGACCCGTCTGACAAAAATTGACCAAGCTTTAGGGTTTGTTTTTGGGATACTTCGTGGTCTCTTTTTGGTTGCAATTACCTTCTTTGCTTACCTTGCCATACTGGGAGAGAATGCACTCCCTCAAATCGATGCTAGTAAAAGCGCATTGATATTTGAGGACATGATAGCTTCAATTAAAGAACAAAACCCCGAAAAAGCCTTAGGCTGGATCATTGAAAAATACGAAATATTAGTGAAAACATGCGAATAGACGATAAGAATTGCATTCAATTATCCTGCTCAAATCAAATAATTTTTAATTTGAAAATTTTAGAGCTCAAATTATTGATCAGTGGTCAGGAGAAAATATTTTGGCGTTAAATCGTAAAATTTTTAATAATTCATATGACTGCGATAAACTAAAGGAAGAGTGTGGAGTATTTGGTGTTCTTGGTCTAAATGATGCAGCAAATTTCGTCGCTCTAGGACTGCATGCACTACAACACCGAGGCCAGGAAGCCGGTGGTATAGTTGCATACGACCCAAGCCAAGGGTTCAATTCTGCTCGAAGATTTGGTTATGTTCGGGATAACTTTACCTCACAATCCCTCATGGAAACATTACCAGGCTCTTTAGCAATTGGACACGTTCGGTACTCAACAGCAGGAGCAAAAGGCGCGGCTATAAGAGACGTCCAACCTTTCTTCGGTGAGTTTGCGATGGGTGGGGCTGCAATAGCTCATAATGGTAATTTAACAAATGCAGAATCTTTAAGACGCGAACTTATTGAGCGGGGGTCTATTTTTCAAAGTTCGTCCGATTCTGAGTGTATTATTCATCTAATGGCCCGTTCACTACAAAGAAATATCCCAGAGCGGATGGAAGATGCACTCAGACGGGTTGAAGGGGCATTTTCAATAGTAGCTATGACACGGTCTAAACTGATTGGCGTTAGAGACCCCCGCGGTGTGCGGCCTCTTGTACTTGGAAAGGTAGGAGACGGCTTTGCATTAAGTTCTGAAACATGTGCTCTTGATATAATTGGTGCAGAATTTGTAAGAGATATAGAGCCAGGTGAAATGGTTGTAATATCGAATAATGGGATTGAAAGTATATTTCCATTCCGGAGTCAAAACTCAAAATTTTGTATCTTTGAACATGTATATTTCTCTAGACCAGACAGCATAATTCAAGGGCAATCTGTTTATGAAACTCGCAGGCGCATTGGGGTGGAACTCGCAAAAGAAAGTCCAATAGATGCTGACTTGGTATGCCCAGTACCCGATAGTGGAACACCTGCGGCGATAGGGTTTTCGCAGCAGTCTGGGATACCCTATGCTATGGGTATAATCAGAAATCAATATATGGGTAGAACATTTATTGAGCCAACTGAACAAATTCGAAATATGGGTGTTAGGTTAAAACTGAATGTCAATAGAGCATTAATAAAGGGCAAGAGAATAATTTTGGTAGACGACTCCGTCGTACGAGGCACGACATCGCGAAAAATCAAAGAAATGATTATTGATGCGGGTGCAAAGGAGGTGCATTTTAGGATAGCCAGTCCTCCAACTGCCTGGCCATGCTTTTATGGAGTAGATACACCTCAAAGAGAAAAGTTAATTGCGGCCACTATGACTGAAGAAGAAATGCGCCAGCACCTTTCTGTAAATACTTTGAAATTTATATCGCTAGATGGGTTATACAGGGCTACTGGCGAAAAAGAGGGTCGAGATACTAAATGTCCGCAGTATTGTGATGCATGTTTTTCTGGCGAATATCCTGTTTTACCTTCAGACATGATAGAAAAAGGTTTCAAACTCAAGCATGCTGAAATAGTAGACGGATCATAACAACAGAAAGTTAACTAGCAAAACCATGACTAATTCGAGATACCGTCCATAAAAATTCTGAAAGCCATTCCCATGATTAAAAAAATAGCTTTAATTACAGGTGCTTCTCGTGGGTTAGGAGCAGCTCTATCAGAACGATTAAGCGAAACTCACCACATTATAGCTGTTGCACGCACCGTGGGCGGACTAGAAGACTTAGATGATAGAATAAAATCAAAAAATGGAACTGCAACATTAGCTCCGATGGACATTACAAATCGGGATGCTATGAGCCAGCTATTCACATCGATATTCGAAAAATGGGGAACCATTGATTTTTGGGGTCATACTGCAATTCACGCACCGCCATTAAGCCCATTGAGCACAATCGACTTGGGGGATTTGGACAAAACTATTTCGACTAATATTACAGCGACTGCATTACTCATAAACTTTATAAGCCCTATAATAAGCAAGGAAGGTAACGCGCTATTTTTTGACGACCCTTGCAATGGAAAGAAGTTTTTTGGAGCGTACGGATCATCAAAAATTGCTCAAATGTCATTGGTTCAATCATGGGCAAATGAGTGTAAAAATTTTGGCCCAAATATTACTGTTTTCAAACCTGCTCCAATGAAAACAGCCTTGCGGGCCAGATTTTTTCCTGGAGAAAATAAAGAAAATCTATTATCGCCCAAAAGTGAAGCAAAGCGTGTTTTAGCAACACTTTTTAACCCATAGATTTTATTAATAACAAGACTATTGTGGAAGTAATACTTCACTCTTACAAAAGTTACTAAAATTATTTTGAGATTATGCGTATACTTTTAACTAATGACGATGGAATTAACGCCCCTGGCTTGCAAGTCTTGGAAGCAATAGCTAGGGGTTTAACGAACGAAGAAAATATTTTCATAATCGCTCCAAGTGGCGAAAGATCAGGAGTTGGGCATTGTGTTAGTTACAATGCGCCCACACAGATTGAGAGAATTTCAGAAAACCGCTATTCGATTTCCGGATATCCCGCCGATTGCGTACTTGCTGGAATACATCATGTCATGAAGGATGATCCACCTTCTTTAATTCTATCAGGAGTAAATAGAGGAAATAACTCTGCTGAAAATGTACTCTACTCCGGCACAATCGGAGCAGCGCTCGAGGGTGCTCTTCAAGGCATTACCTCTATTGCGCTCTCGCAATATTTGGGCCCTGAGTCAAAAAAAATGTCAAACCCATTTAATCCATCAATTACTCATGGGCTAAATGTTATTCAAAAAATACTTGATAACGACAAGCATACTGATGGTGGCTATAAAGTCTTTTACAACGTAAACTTTCCTCCTACTGAAAATATAAACGGGGTAGCTGTTGTTCCTCAGGGATTGCGGCCTAATACGACTTTTGGCGTAAACCCATTTACGACACAAAATGGAAAAGAGTTTTTATTCATCAAAGGCGGAAATCAACACGTTCAGGTTTCCCAGAAGTCAGATGTTGCAGCCAATTTATCGGGATATATATCTTTAACGCCGATGAGAGCCGACCTTACTGCTTTCGATAGGATAGCTGACCTTGAAGAGTTTTTATGAATAGAAATCATGAACAGAAAATGCAGTTTATTTTATCTATTCGTTCAAAAGGAGTAGTAGATGAAAATGTACTCAATGCACTCGAGACAGTTAATAGACAGTACTTTCTTAAAGGTCTATTTGCCCAAAGAGCATACGAAGACACTCCACTTCCGATAGAATGTGGCCAAACCATAAGTCAACCATCTGTAGTTGGGTTAATGACGCAAGCTTTGAATATTAAAAATCGCGATAAAATTTTAGAAATTGGCACAGGATCAGGGTATCAAACAGCAATATTAAGCAAGCTAGCCCGTAGAATTTATTCAATTGAAAGGTTCAAACCATTATACGAAGAAGCAAGAGAAATTTTCAATAAATTAAATTTAAATAACGTTACATCTATTTGGGGCGACGGAAGTCAGGGACTCGTGGAACAACAACCGTTTGATCGGATAATTGTGACTGCGGCGGCTGAAGATCCACCTCCAACATTACTCAATCAACTAAAGATCGGCGGCATCATGGTAATACCTGTGGGGCAATCCGATGAAATTCAAAAACTTATTAGAGTGGAAAGAACGGAAACGCACTTCAAATATGAAGATTTATGCGATGTACGCTTTGTTCCATTGCTCGACGGAAAAGAAGAAGATATCTATGTATAGAAATACTGTGATATTTAGGTCGTGGAAAACTACAAATGATTAGGTCCATCAGAATTAGTTTAAAATATTGTTTCTATCTATCTATTTTATGGAACCTAAGCGCATGCGGAAATTCAACTCTCAACAATTTTGATTTTGATTTTCGAGGAAATTCCTTCGACACCTCTGACGCGGCCCTGCAAGCCACTCAGTCTAGACCCCAAGCAGACGAACTAGGCATAATTAATTACCCCACTTATCAAGTAGCTATAGCTAGAAGAGGCGATACTGTTGAAAGTATGGCTATAAGACTTGGACAGGATGCAAATGAATTGGCCAGATACAATGGCCTCGCAGAAGGACAGCGGCTCCGCAACGGCGAGGTATTAGCACTTCCTAAAATTTCCAGAAGCCCCAGACAATACTCGGCTGACGATGAAGAGATAGAGAAGACGACACTTTCAAAAGATATAAACGTACTGGAGCTTGCCGACACGGCTTTGAAAGTAGCAGGTGGATCTAATAATAATCGAATTAATCGTGACTCAACTGATCCAAAAAATTTGGTAGACCCAATCAAACATAAGGTTGTAAGAGGAGAAACGGCCTTTATTATTTCTCGCCTTTATAATATCTCAGTTAGATCCCTGGCTGACTGGAATGGACTCGATAGCGACTATACTGTGCGTGAAGGGCAAATTTTAATTGTTCCCTTGGTTGATAAAAAAGTTCAAAAGAAGTTTAAAAAAGAAGAAATCGCATCTGTTGCGCCTCCCCCACCTAGCTCCAAAAAACCCCAACCCAGGAATATTGCCAAACAAGAGGCGATTGAACCATCCAATACTTCAATATCAGTACCTGAAAGTGGTCGAATGGCTTATCCGATAGAGGGTCTAGTGATACGAGAGTATTCAAAGAATAAAAATGATGGTATTGACTTTACCGCACAGGCGGGCACTAGAGTGGTCGCAGCCGATACGGGCGTTGTAGCTACGGTTACTGAGGATACAAATCAAATTGCAATCGTAGTTCTCAAACATCCCAAAAATATATTAACAGTTTATGCAAACCTCACTAACATCCAAGTCTCCAATAATCAGACTATTCTACGCGGAGAAGTAATAGGGGAAATACCAGAGGGCGATCCGCCATATCTTCATTTTGAAATTCGTGAGGGTTTTGAGAGTATCGATCCATTAGAGTACCTTAATGAAAATTAAGCAACTAAATATCCCGCTGTTATTTAATAACTAATCCGTTCTTGCCAGCTAAATCAACGAAGAACTGCCAAGCAACTCTACCCGATCTTGATCCTCTCGTACGAGCCCATTCAGTAGCCTGGGTTTCTATTTCCAAACGATCAATTATGAGATTATAGTGTTTTACATAGCCCTCTATGATGTCAAAAAATTCATCTTGCGAGCAAGGATGAAACCCTAACCACAAGCCAAAACGATCTGACAAAGAAATTTTTTCTTCGACTGCCTCTGACGGATTTATTGAGGAAGACCGTTCATTTTCGATCATATCCCGAGGCATTAAGTGTCTTCTATTAGAAGTGGCATAGAATATAACATTTTCCGGCCTGCCCTCTAAACCACCATCTAAGATTGCTTTTAATGACTTATAATTTTGATCATCATAACTGAAACTCAAATCATCACAAAAAAGTATAAACTTATATGGAAGACCTCGAAGAACTTTTAAAAGCCTACTGACTGATCCTAAATCATCTCGCTGCAACTCAACTATTTTCAGATTTAAGCCATCGTTGTTTATTTTTGTGTGCACAGCCTTTACCAATGAAGACTTTCCCATACCGCGTGCACCCCAAAGCAACGCATTGTTGGCCGGAAATCCATTTGCAAATTGCATTGTGTTATTCAGAAGAATATCACTAACATGATCAATACCTTTTAGAAGTGAAATATCAACTGCATTCGTTATTTTTACAGGCTCTAGATAGTCCGGTGCAACATGCCACATAAAAGCTGAAAAATTATCAAAATTTGGAAAATCTTCTGTTTTTGGCGCCAACCGCTCTAGAGCATCGGCTATTCTCTCAAGCTGATCATTCTTTTCTGTCGTCATCAAACTCTTTCAACATAGGATCATCAAAATCATTTTCGTCATCGTAGAAACCCTCTTCACGAAGCTTCTGCTCCCGTTTCTTCTCAACACGCGAAACAAGAAAAATGGATACTTCGTACAGTCCATACACCACAACAAATAGTATTACCTGAGTAATAACATCAGGTGGTGTGACAAGTGCAGCCAGAACCAATATTGCTACAACTGCATATTTCCGTACATCTCCGAGCCCTTCGGCACTTACCAAACCTGCTTTGCCCATTAATGTCAGCAGAACAGGCAACTGAAAACACATTCCAAACGCAACAATAAATTTTATGGTAAGACTCAAATATTCTTGTGCCGACCCCTGAAAAGCAATGCCAGCTGCAGCATTATCAACATCTTCTCCATCCAAAACACTTCCAGTTTGCTGAAAGCCTAAAAAGAAATCAAAAGCTAAGGGAGTTACTACATAATACGCAAAAGATGCGCCAAGAAAAAACATAAAAGGCGATGCGACAATAAAGGGTAAAAAGGCGTTCTTCTCGGTTTTGTACAATCCTGGAGCCACAAAGCGCCACATTTGAAAGCCAATTATAGGAAATGATAAGACCAGACCTCCCAGCAAAGAAATCGATATAGCTACAAAAAACCCTTCTTGTAGTTTTATAAGTATTAGACCACAGTCTGAGTGTCCTCGAAGCGCCATTGCTGAGCATAAGGGGTGTGTCAAAAAGTCAAAGATGGGGTTCCAAATTGTAAAGCAGATTATCATGCCAATAATGAATGCTACAAAAGAGTAAATTAGCCTTTGACGTAACTCCGCTAAATGTTCAATAAGTGGCGCAGAGCTATCTTGTATATCATCATCTGCAGCCATTAGCTATCCTTAAGATCTCGCGACCGCGCATCTTTTTTAACTGTTGCAGAGTTATTTTTTTTTAGTTCTTTCTTATCTGTTTTTTCATCGTTTCTTTTATCTAACTTTTCTTTGGCTTTTTTTTCTGCATGCTCTCTTATCTTCTTTGCCTGGTCCGCCCTCTCACCTGCCAATCGACCGGTCTCTGTATCAGGGTCATACGACGCATAATCTGTCGCCGCACTTTTTACCGCATCAACGCTTGATTTAAGAGGGTTGGCAGCGGAGCGAATTGTTGAAGATATATCCCCTACCCCGGCGTCATCAGCAGCACTATTCATAGCACGCGAAAATTCACGAGCCATTCCTCGAATTTTACCTACAAATTGTCCGGCTTTTCTGAACAATACCGGCAGTTCTTTTGGCCCAACTACTATTAAAGCGACTATCCCGATAAGGAGTAGTTCGGTCCACCCCAAGTCAAACATACAAGTTAGACCTTATCTTTTTCAGTCTCTGGCGTGATATCCTTTGCAGCCTCTGAGGTTTCTTCTTCTAATTCTTTCTTGCTGTCGTTAACGCCCTTTTTAAAGGCAGTAATACCTTTACCAACCTCACCCATTAATGAGCTGATCTTACCCCGGCCAAATAGTACTAACACAACTACCGCTATTAGTAAGATACCAGGAAGTCCAATATTATTAAGCATCTCAACGATCCTTCTACTTTGAGGGCCTAAAACCCGTGTGTTTCATCCACTGTATTTAGTTGTTAATGCTCAGTTATCAAAGAGGCAACATAATAAAATAGTTTTTTTTAGTACATTTCATTATCTGGGGAATACAAAACATCGATCGCGCGGGATAGTAAGCCACAGGGGTTGACCAGTTTTTGGCAGAAATACGCTTGGAACTGTCACTCTAAATATACTGTTATCAAAATCCATTTTAAATTCCACTAGGCTCTCATTACCCAGAAATCTGGCACGCTCTACGCAGCCTCGCACTGGAATACCCATTGAAACCGTGGGCAGCGGTCCTTTCCCTTCTCTATCAAAATCTATCCTCACGTGCTGGGGCCTAATAACGATCTCTACATCGGTGCCTTCGTCCAATCCAGGCGCAAAAAACTGGCCGAACGGTGAGTCTGCAAGCGAACCGCTTACCTTTGACTTTATAATATTTGCATCAGAAAAAAATGCCACAGCCTCTTTGTCCACTGGAGCATTATACAAATTGTAAGGAGCACCTTTCTGAACAATTTCTCCATTTCTCATTAATGCTATTTCATCAGCCATTTTCATGGCTTCTTCGGGTTCATGAGTGACCAGCAAAACAGCAGTTTCCTCTGATTTTAAAATATCTAAAGTCTCATCTCTAATATCATCTCGAAGACGTTTATCTAATCCAGAGAAGGGTTCATCCATCAACATTATTCGGGGCTTTGGCGCCAGTGCACGAATAAGTGCAACACGTTGTTGCTCTCCTCCAGACAATTCATGTGGATATTTATCTGATTTAGAACTTAGGCCAACTTTTGACAAAAGATCATACGCTTTTTCTCTGATGCCTTCATTATTTTTAGAGATTCCAAATCCAACGTTTTGCCATACTGTCAAATGCGGAAATAAAGCAAAATCTTGAAAGATCAGACCGATGTAGCGTTTTTCTGGTGGTTGGCTGAACCCAGAACCACAAATTAACTGACCATCGACCCAGACTTCTCCAGAAGACTGAGTTTCTACACCTGCAATCATTCTAAGAGTCGTAGATTTACCGCAACCTGATGGACCCAACAAGCAAGTTATTTGTCCAGGAAGCACGCTTAATGAGATATCATCTACTACTTTAGTATTATCATATACTTTGGTAAGCGACTTAACTTCTAAACGCGGAATTAAGGATTTTGCCAAAAAATAACCTCTGTGAAACTTATCCCAAGAAACAACACGGGAGACTTAACAGGGATATAATTAACGTGCAACCAAGACCTAATTTGAAAGCGGTGTACAAATAGGTTCGCTCTGAGAACTCTTCCTACAGTATGATTGAATAGAAACATTCTACCCTTAAAAATTTCTTTTTGATATCTTTTGACTGGGTTGCCTTTTAAATTACCTTACGCTATCGGAATTTAATGTCTATAAATCCACCCAGCTTAAACCCTGCTAATCACGAAGTTGTTCGTAGGAGAACTTTCGCCATTATTTCGCATCCCGATGCAGGCAAAACAACACTCACTGAAAAGTTTCTTTTGTATGGAGGAGCCATTCAATTAGCGGGACAAGTAAGAGCAAAAGGAGAAGCAAGACGAACTCGTTCTGACTTCATGCAAATGGAAAAAGACCGAGGAATATCAGTGTCAGCTTCTGCAATGTCTTTTGATTTCAATAGCTATAGATACAACTTAGTAGACACCCCCGGACATAGTGATTTCTCTGAAGACACATACAGAACACTTACGGCTGTAGACTCAGCTATTATGGTAATTGATGGAGCCAAAGGGGTAGAAAGCCAAACCCGAAAACTGTTTGAAGTTTGCCGTTTACGCGACTTACCAATATTTACCTTTTGTAACAAGATGGACCGAGAAAGCCGTGATACTTTTGAAATTATTGATGAAATTCAAGAAAACTTAGCAATAGATGTAACTCCAGCCAGTTGGCCCATTGGGATAGGTTCAGATTTTTTAGGGTGCTATGACCTCATAAACGATAGACTAGAGTTAATGGATAGGACCGATAAAAACCGTTTGGGTGAAAGCATAAAAATTAACGGTCTTAATGATCCCGAAATGGATAAATATATTCCAAGCGATCTAAAAGAAAAGCTAGTAGATGAAGTTGAAATGGCAAAGGAACTTCTACCTCCGCTCAACCCAAAATCATTATTGGAAGGACATCTAACACCTATTTGGTTTGGATCTGCAATGAATAGTTTTGGTGTTAAAGAATTGATGGAAGGAATCGCAAATTTTGGACCAGTTCCACAAATACAATCAGCAGTGCCAAGACCAATACAGCCTTCAGAAAAACAAGTATCTGGTTTCGTATTTAAGGTGCAAGCTAATATGGATCCAAAGCACCGCGATCGAGTAGCTTTTGTACGTCTAGCGTCTGGACACTTCAAACGAGGAATGAAATTAACTCATGTTCGAACAAAAAAAGTTTTATCTGTATCAAATCCTGTACTCTTTTTGGCCTCGGATAGATCTCTTGCAGAAGAAGCATGGGCGGGTGATATTATTGGAATTCCTAATCATGGACAATTGAGAATAGGTGATACTCTCACCGAAGGTGAGCTATTGAAGGCAAAAGGAATACCTTCTTTCGCCCCTGAGCTTTTACAGAATTGTTTATCCTTAGATCCGATGAAGACAAAACATTTAGAGAAGGCGCTTTTTCAGTTTGCAGAGGAAGGCGCTGCAAAGATATTTAAACCAACCTATGGGTCTGGATATATAGTTGGTGTCGTTGGCCAACTACAATTTGAAGTACTTGAGAGCCGAATAAAGCTAGAATATGGATTACCAGTGCGCTTTGAGGCGAGCCAATTCAAATCAGCATGTTGGATCTCAGGTGAAAAGCAAGAAATAGATAGGCTTAACTCAGAGAACAAACAACACATGGCCATAGACAGCGATGGGGATAGCGTCTTCCTATCCCGGTTACAATGGGACTTTGACCGCCTAGCCAGAGATTATCCAAGCATAAAAACATCTAAAACTAAAGAACTCACTCTTTAAAATTATCATGTTTTCTAGCTCAAAGATTGACCTTTGATACATTTTTGGATATTAACCGGCGAGATAGATATTTCGGGAAAAATTAATTGATTATACTCATTTGCAACCGAAGCTTTAAATAAAATTGAAAATTATTTATGGCATTATTCTCTGATCTCAAATTAAATCCAAAAATCTTGAATGCGATTGAAGATGTTGGCTACCAAGAGCCAACTCCAATTCAATTGCAGGCTATTCCCGCAGCACTTGAAGGCCGTGATGTATTAGGAATTGCACAAACAGGTACTGGTAAAACCGCCAGTTTCACATTACCCATGATCCATTTACTTGCTCGAGGTAGGGCTAGAGCTCGTATGCCACGATCACTTGTTCTTTGCCCAACTCGAGAGCTAGCTGCTCAAGTAGCAGAAAATTTTGAGCTATATTCAAAAAATTTGAAGCTTACTAAAGCATTGCTAATTGGTGGAGTATCCTTCAAAGAGCAAGACCAATTAATAGACAAAGGCGTGGACGTATTAATTGCGACCCCAGGACGCCTATTGGATCATTTTGAGCGAGGTAAATTACTACTAACTGGGGTTCAAATAATGGTGGTTGATGAAGCGGATAGAATGCTAGACATGGGTTTCATCCCAGACATTGAGCGTATATTTAATCTCACCCCTTTTACTCGCCAAACACTTTTCTTTTCGGCAACAATGGCCGCGGAAATAGAAAGGTTAACCAACACTTTTTTGTCAGCTCCCTTGCGTGTAGAGGTGGCAAGACAAGCATCTGCTTCTGAGAATATTGAGCAGAGCGTATTACTTTTTAAGCCCTCAAGAAAAGACCGTGAGGGTACAGAAAAGCGCAAGCTTTTAAGAGAAATGATCCTTAATGAAGGCAGCGATTGCAAAAACGCGATAATCTTTTGTAATCGGAAGAGCGATGTTGATATTTGTGCAAAATCCTTAAAGAAATACGGGTTCAATGCTGCAGCAATTCATGGGGATTTAGACCAAAAACACCGAATGGACACACTCGACGGCTTTAGAACGGGATCTCTACAATTTCTGGTAGCTTCAGATGTAGCTGCTCGCGGATTAGATATACCAAGCGTTAGCCATGTTTATAATTTCGACGTACCCACCAATGCGGAAGATTATGTTCATAGAATTGGCAGAACTGGGCGAGCCGGTCGTAATGGCAAAGCCTTAATGATTTCCACACCAAGAGATGAAAAAAACTTCAATGCTATTGAAAAACTAATACAGATAGAAATTCCAAAAATCGAAAATTCCTCCCTCAATATTAAGGACGAGAATAGGAAGGAAATTCAGAAAAACGTTGCCATGCAAAATACCAAAGGCAAACCAACAGCAAAAGATAATAAGGTTAATAATAGGTTTTCAAAGTCATTGGCGACAAATCAAAATGAGCCAAGTACTTCGTCAGAATATAAAGATGAATTTCAACTCCCAAACTTTATAACAAAGAGTTTCATGGAGAGGCTGTCACTCTAAAATAAAACAATATTCTACTTCACAGCTCTTTAGTTACAATTAGTTAAAGCCCTATATTAAACCAAACGACTCACAATAACGGAAACTTCTGGCTTCTTCCCTACTTCGGATTTACACGTTTGCCTGGCGCACCTTCTAACTACTTCTTCTAACAGTCCATTGTCCAACATTACATCTGACCCTGCTCGTCCTATTAATTGACTTAGGTCTTCTTCCAAGCAATCAACCAAAGGTGCACTTGAATTTGTAACCGAAGGTAAACCCCTGGTTTCACACCATGGCTCCCCAACAAGATCATCGTTCTCATCTAGCAGAATAGTAACAACAACCAAACCGTTTAACGCCATACGAATACGATCTCGTACTATACCCTCTGTTGAAGTAATTTTAGAACTTCCATCTAAATATAACCGCCCGATCTCTATTTTATCCACAAACTTTAATTCATTAGCGGATATATTTAAAATATTACCATTAGTACAAACAAATGATGAAAATCCATTCTGAGATGCTAACTTAGAATGCTCTCGCAAGTGCCGATGCTCCCCGTGCATTGGTATAAGAAATTGAGGTTGAATAATTTTATGCATTTCCTCCAAGTCAGGTCTATTTGCGTGACCAGACACATGATAAAGACCAGACTCATCATCGACAACATCAACACCCATTTCTGAAAATTGATTAATTATTCTAGAAACGCCTTTTTCATTACCGGGGATTGTTTTTGATGAAAATATAAAGAGATCGCCCTCTTGTAATGAAAAACCCCTATATTTTCCATTCGCTAACTGCGCAGTGGCTGCTCTGCGTTCTCCTTGTGATCCAGTTGCCAATATCAATAGATTTTCTCGCGGAACTTGTAATGCATCCTCTGGACTTATGAGCGGAGGAAAATCACTTAAAACTCCAGTTTCCACTGAAGCATCTATCATTCTTCTCATGGCTCTCCCAAGAATGCATACAGAGCGGCCAGATCTCACACCTGCTTCTGCTAATGTCTTCAATCGAGCAACATTAGATCCAAACGTTGTGGCGACGACGAGCCGTTCAGCATTTTCTATCAGTCCCTGTAGCGGCATGCCAATTGATAACTCTGAACGGCCCTCCTGTTTTGAAAAAACATTCGTACTATCACAGATAAGAGCTTTTATGCCGCCTTTGGAAATATTTCGCCACACTTCTCTATTAAATGGCTCACCAACACCTGGTGTTTCATCAATTTTGAAATCACCCGTATGAACTAATCGGCCAGTCGGAGTGTCTATAACGAGACTGCTACTCTCTGGTATTGAATGAGAAACAGGTACAAACCCTACTTCAAAGGGCCCTAATTTTTTCATTTCAGGCCATGGTTGCAAGGTATGAACGGAATGATCTGTTAATAAGGCGTCATTTAACTTTAAACGTGCTATATGCGCGGTAAATGCTCGGCAGTATATAGGTGCCCGCAACTCATTCCATAAATGCCCAAGGGCACCAATATGATCCTCATGGGCATGAGTGATCAAAATTCCCTCTATTCTATCACGCCGCTCCTTTATCCATGATATGTCTGGTAGAATTAAGTCTACACCAGGAGTAGTTTCCATATCTGGAAAGGAGACGCCCAAATCAACGATAATAAAACGTTCTTTATCTGGTGGACCGTACCCATAGATATATGAATTTAGTCCAATTTCGCCCGCTCCGCCTAGCGGCAGATAGATTAAGTGATTTTCGCTCATTTGACTTCTGAACTCTTATTATGCTCAAAGATCAACCGCAAACCATGCATGGTAAGATCATCTTTCCACTCATCAAATACTTTTTCTGCTGACTGAAATAAAGGTCCCAACCCACCGGTAGAAATTATTTTCATTTTGGAACCGTGTTCAGTTTTTATGCGCTCACAAATTTCTTTTAGCAATCCAATATAACCCCAAAATACTCCTGATTGCATACACATCACTGTATTTTTACCTATAACTCTATCTGGCCTTGCAATATCGACATGTGGAAGTGCTGCCGCTTCTTGATGAAGTGCCTCTAGAGATAGATTTACGCCTGGGGCTATCACTCCCCCAATGTAAGCACCATCATGATCAACCACGTCAAATGTTGTTGCAGTACCAAAATCAACTATGATCAAATTCCCACCGAACAAGTCATAACCAGCAATAGTATTAACTAACCTATCAGGCCCTACTCCAGCTCCACTGCCTACTCGCACATCAAGGGGAAGTTGACATTCTGGCCTTCCCACCACCATTGCGCGAGTAGCGAAGTAACGATCAGCGAGTACTCTTAAATTGAAAACCACTCGAGGAACAGTCGATGAAACTATAACATTTCTGATTTTTACCTCAATCTTATTCAATTGCATAAGAGATGAGAGCCAAACATAATACTGATCCGCTGTCCTTTGATGCTCAGTTGCAGTTCGCCAGGTAGCAATAAATTTGTCTCCGTCCCAGATAGAAAAGACAGTGTTTGTATTTCCACAATCAATTGCTAAAAGCATAAGAAACCTCTCTAGTCAAAATAAACGTCGGCCGCAGCTATTGCCCGTTTAGTGCGCCCTGCTTTTAAAATCAAATGCCCGTCCATGTTAATATCACTAAATACTCCACTTAGTGTCTCATTTGTCGTTCTCACAATAATCTGGCTTCCAATCCCGTGAATACGATCCATCAGAAGACTTCTCAATTCCGTGAAACCTTTATCTTGTAAAGTACCTTCATATTTAGAAAAATTAACCGCTAGCTTATTCAATAATTCAATTGGATCTATGGCAACTCCAGTTTCGGTCAAAATAGATGTAGGACTGAAGGCACTTTCTTCCAGCTCTGAAGCCTCTGGGTATGACAATAAGTTAACTCCAAAACCAATTGATAGGGCTATTTTGTTTTTACCAACGGCTATCGTTTCTAGCAGAATTCCAGCAACCTTTTTTTGATTTAACAAAATATCATTTGGCCATTTTATGGATACCTGAGCACTACTTTCTGTGAAGTCACTCAAACAGTCACATAATGATAATGCGGCGGTAAACGAGCTTAGAGCATATTCATCTATGGTTCTGTCTGGGAAAAATACGCAAGTACATGCAAAATTCCCTATCGGATCAACCCACGCCCTACCCCGCCGACCTTTACCAGCCAATTGAATATGAGCAAATATCCAGGAGGGACCAGACCCGCTAGATACCCGTCTACGGGCTTCCAGCATAGTACTATCAATTTTATCTAATACTATTATGTCGTAAGAAATATTAATACCTAATTAATCAAAGAACTAGCGGCTAAACTTGCAGCAGCCTCTATTCCAAAAAGATTGATAATTCCAATCACCATTACAACTGCTGCAGTTGCAGCAAAACCTGGCAATATTGGTGACTTAACTATATCTAAAGAAAGATCTTGTTTCTCGCCAAAGTACATCAAATACACAAGTCTTAGATAGTAATATGCCCCAATAACGGAAGCCAAAACACCCATAACCGCCAACCAAATCAACCCTGCATCATAAGCGGCCCTTAAAACGTACAGTTTACCAAAAAATCCTACCAGAGGGGGAACACCGGCAAGGCTGAAAAGAAGTACCAACATAGCTAACGCTCTCCCAGGTTGCTTTACGCCTAACTGTGATAAGGAACCAATGTCAGTTACAGGCTGTCCATCTCTTTCCATCGACATTATGAATGCAAAAGTGCCAATATTCATCGCTAAGTATATCGCCATGTAAACCAGCATTGCCTGGAGACCTAATAACGTTCCTGAGGCAAGTCCAATCATAGCATAACCCATGTGCGCAATAGACGAGTAAGCCATCAAACGCTTAATATTTGTCTGTCCAATTGCCGCGATTGCCCCAACAAACATCGAAAGAACAGACATCAGAGCAACAACCTGCTGCCAGTCAGAAATTAAAACATAAAAGGCATCATAAACAACCCGTGCAAAAAGAGCCATTGCGGCAATCTTAGGGGCTGTCGATAAAAAAGCTGTAACTGGAGTTGGGGATCCCTCGTAAACATCTGGTGTCCACATGTGAAATGGTACCGCTGAAATCTTAAATGCAAGCCCTGCGACTAATAAAATCATTCCAAACATCAGACCAAGGCTAACACTGCCAGAATCCAAAGATATAATTATAGACTGAAAGTTTGTTGATCCTGAATAACCATATATTAACGACGCTCCGTACAACAATAACCCAGACGACAATGCCCCCAAAACAAAATACTTCATACCGGCTTCTGTAGACTTGAGACTTTCACGTCTGATGGAAGCAACCACATAGAGTGCCAACGACTGCAATTCTAAGCCTAGATATAATACCATAAGATCGTTAGCAGACACCATAAACATCATTCCAACAACTGAAAAAATTATTAAAATTGGATATTCAAAACGTCCCAAATCATGTCTAAGCATGTAGCCTAAGC
Organism: Candidatus Salinivivens marinus; assembly: GCF_965655845.1. NCBI lineage: Bacteria > Pseudomonadati > Pseudomonadota > Alphaproteobacteria > Rhodobacterales > Paracoccaceae > Candidatus Salinivivens > Candidatus Salinivivens marinus. The sequence goes on along the minus strand of NZ_CBFHHX010000009.1, from coordinate 85,044 downwards.
TCATAATTAGAACCGCAGCCGAAGACAGCAAAATCAGCGCTTTTGCGTATCTGGAAAATGCATCGCTAATAAACATGTTATTAAACGCAGCCTCACTTGATGAGCCACCTAATATCATCCACATGCCAACAATCAACATAAGCCCTGCAGTAGCTAAAGTTAAAGTTGCTGTTTTTTTATCCTGACCTCTATAAACACCAAATAGTAATGCCAGCATTGCAAAAATAGATAGAATTATTTCAGGCAAAATTAAATTTAAATCATTTTGGATCATATTAAATATTGCTCCGTTAATGTGATGCTATCATTGTGTTGCCATCAATGCCTGCAATTGAAAGGGCAGAATTATAATTGTCGATAAGGCTCTGTACCGATGGACCTATCAAGTCAAGAGCAAGAACGGGATATACCCCCAATAACAAAGTCATGAATACAAGAGGAGCGAATACCGCCCTCTCCCGTAGAGACATATCCTGGATCGTACGAAGCGCTTCCTTTATTAAATCTCCCATCATTACGCGACGATATAACCAAAGGGCATAAGCCGCTGACAAAACGACACCTGATGTCGCCAGCAAAGCAATCCACGTGTTAACCTTAAAAATCCCAACTAACGTAAGAAACTCCCCCACAAAACCTGAGGTGCCAGGCAAGCCTACATTAGCCATCGTAAAGAACATAAATATGAGTGCATAAGCCGGCATTCTATTCACCAAGCCACCATAGGCCTCTATCTCACGAGTATGCATTCTGTCGTAAATAACGCCAACGCAGAGAAATAACGCTCCCGAAATAAACCCATGACTCAGCATTTGGAAAATAGCACCATCAATTCCTTGTTGGTTGGCAGCAAAAATCCCAATGGTTACGTACCCCATGTGAGCAACAGAAGAGTAAGCAATTAACTTCTTCATATCGCTTTGGACTAGTGCAACTAATGAAGTATAAACAATAGCGATTACCGATAACCAAAGAATAAAATCAGTCATTATATATGAACCAACCGGAAACATCGGCAGGCTGAATCTTAAGAAACCATAGCCACCCATCTTTAGTAAGATAGCAGCAAGCACTACTGACCCTGCAGTTGGCGCCTGAACGTGGGCATCCGGTAACCATGTATGCACTGGCCACATGGGCATCTTCACCGCAAAACTTGCAAAGAATGCTAAAAATAGCAACGTTTGCGTTCCGCCTAAAATCTGAAAACCAAACAAATTAAAATCATCAAATGCGAATTGATGAAGCATTAGAGATTCAATATCAGTTGTGCCTGCTTCAGCATACATCACAACCATCGCAATGAGCATTAAAACTGATCCCAAAAGGGTATAGAGAAAAAACTTGAATGATGCGTAAACTCTATTAGCTCCACCCCAAATTCCAATTATTAAAAACATCGGAATTAAACCAGCCTCAAAGAAGAGATAGAACAACACTAAATCTAATGCCATAAAAACACCCAGCATGAGTGTTTCCAGCAATAAGAACGCGATCATATATTCCTTAACACGTACTTCGATACCCCAGCTGGCCCATATGACAATTGGCATCATAAAAGTAGTGAGGATTACAAAAAGAACACTTATTCCATCAATACCCAGCTTATACTTTAAACCCATTATCCATTCAGCTTCCTCCACCATTTGAAAACCAGTATTTTCCGGCTCAAATTGCGCTATGATGAATAGGGAAACAAAAAATGTTACTCCAGTTGCAAAAAGAGCAAACCTTTTTGCAACTAAAGCTGCCGCTGCATCATTCCCTCTCGCTACTACTAGCAAAATAAGCGCAGATATAGCAGGTATGAAGGTGACTATGGAAAGTAAAAAATAATCCATATTAGCTACCTGTCCCTAATGTCATCCATGTAATAAGAACAACAATTCCTAGGACCATGGCAAAAGCATAAGTAAAAATATATCCTGACTGGGCACGCCCGGCCAGTCTCGTAAGCAATGGAATAAATACCATCGAAAGATTATCTATAAACCCATCTATTACCGTACCATCGCCCTTCTTCCACAAAAGGCGTCCGAAAAACTTAGCAGACCGAACAAAAAGAATTTCATAAACTTCATCAAAGTACCATTTGTTGAGTAGGAAGAGATATAAAGGCCTTTGGTTCTCAGCTAATTTTTGGGGTAGATCTGTACGCCAAATATAAAAGATGTAAGATAGTATAAACCCTAACAGCATAGCCATAAAAGGACTCAATTTAACCCATTTAGGAACATGGTGAGCTTCATCCAAAATGTGATTATCAGGAGCCATGTAAATAGCACCTGATGGCATATAAAAAGATGAGTGGTTACTCAAACCCTCATTTTTTACATCTGAAGACCCATGATTATCATCATTATATTGCGAGTGGTATTCCGTTTCTTCAATACCAAAAAACTTATTTACGCTGTAATGATCGCCAAAAAAGCTTTTGTACCAAATCATTCCTGAAAATATTGCTCCTAATGATAGAATAGCCAACGGTATAATCATCACTTTAGGGCTTTCATGGGCTGAAGTATGAGTGTGTGAATCTCCACGAGGCTTACCGTAAAATGTCATAAAGATTAGCCTCCAACTGTAAAAAGACGTAAACAACGCCGATATAACCAACATCCAGAACGAGTAACCACCTACCGACGCTGCGTAAGCACTTTCGATTATTGCGTCTTTGGACAAAAACCCAGCAAACCCGTAATGCGTTAAAGGAATACCAACACCCGTTATTGCTAATGTCCCAATCATCATAGCGACAAAAGTGTACGGTATTTTCTTTCTCAAACCGCCATAATTTCTCATATCTTGCTCATGATGCATAGCGTGTATAACTGACCCAGCACCTAAAAATAGCAGAGCCTTGAAAAATGCATGCGTGAACAAATGGAACATTGCTGCTGAGTACACTCCCGAGCCGGCAGCAACGAACATATACCCAAGTTGAGAGCACGTCGAATATGCAATAACCCTTTTGATATCATTCTGCACAAGACCGATAGTAGCAGCAAAAAATGCTGTCGTGGCTCCAATGAACGTAATAAAGGCCATTGCATTCGGCGCAAACTCCATGAGCGGAGACATACGACAAACAAGGAAAACACCTGCTGTAACCATCGTTGCGGCATGAATGAGTGCTGAAACCGGAGTAGGACCTTCCATAGCGTCTGGCAGCCAAGTATGGAGGAAAAGCTGAGCAGACTTGCCCATTGCTCCAACAAACAAAAGAAAGGCAATTAAGTTAGCAGCATTCCACTCAGTCCATAGAAAGCTTATTTCTTGATCTACTAAACCCGGTGCTAATAAAAAAACATCGGAGAACTGAATGCTACCGGTTAAGTAGAAAATTCCAAATATACCTAACGCGAATCCAAAATCACCTACTCTATTGACGACAAAAGCTTTAATTGCCGCTGAATTAGCAGTTGGTTTTTTGTAGTAGAAGCCAATAAGCAAATAGGATGCTACGCCGACACCTTCCCATCCGAAGAACATTTGAAGTAAATTATCAGAAGTCACTAACATTAGCATCGCAAATGTAAAGAACGATAAATATGCAAAGAAACGCGGTCTGTAACTTTCATCATGCTCCCAGTTGGGATCATGATCCATGTAGCCGAAACTATATAGATGCACCAATGCAGAAACAGTGGTCACTACGATCAACATGATTGCTGTTAAACGATCAAAACGAATAGCCCAATAAGCTTCAAGGGACCCCGAACTCATCCATTTGGAAATTTCTGTAATTCTCAGATCACCGTCAAAACCTATAAAAAGAAACCAACTGACGAAACACGCTAAAAAAAGTAACAAAGTAGCCAAAATAAGAGCTGCTTTTTCACCAATAATTTTCCATCCAAAACCCGCAAGAATAGCCCCGACGAGTGGGGAAAATATGACAAATAATTCCATAGAAGTTAGCCCTTCATCACATTTACATCTTCAACCGCAATCGTTCCGCGGTTTCGGAAAAAACTAACGATTATAGCTAGACCTATTGCAGCCTCAGCCGCCGCAACAGTAAGAATAAACAGAGTAAAAACCTGTCCAACCAAATCCCCAAGATAGCTAGAAAAGGCAACTAGATTAATATTTACAGCCAGCAACATTAGTTCAATTGACATAAGAAGAATAATCACGTTTTTCCTATTGAGAAAAAGGCCAAAAATTCCAATAACGAAAAGTATCGAGGCGGTGGTTAGATAATGCTCTATGCCTATCATATTAAGTTTATTCCCTTTTTTAATCGCCGTTTCTTTACAAACCTTGCCCAGGTTTTACATCTACTATTTCTAATGACTTATCGGGGTCTCTGTATATTTGTGAAAGAATATTTTGTCTTTTTACATTTTTGCGATGGCGCAAAGTGAGAACTATGGCCCCAATCATTGACACTAGAAGAATTAGTCCTGACAGCTGAAATAAAATAAAATATTTGTCGTACAAAATCAGACCTAGGGCTTGTGTGTTGTGGTATTCAGGGTTTAGCAAAACCTCTCGCGCTCCTACAGCAGTGTCTGCATAAGACCATACCCCAAATGCCATAGCGAGCTGCATAACCAGCACAACACCTATAAGGAGAGCAATTGGGAGATAACCGGCCATTTCTGCCTTTAAAGTAGAAAAATCAACATCAAGCATCATAACAACAAAAAGAAATAAAACTGCGACTGCTCCGACATAAACAATTATTAGAAGCATTGCTAAAAACTCTGCACCAAGTAACACAAACAACCCTGCAGACGATAAAAAAGCCAGTATAAGCCATAAAACCGAATGTACTGGATTTCGACTAATCACTGTCATTAGGCCACCGGCAATCACGCTTAATGAAAACAGATAAAAGGTTAAAACAAAAATACTCAAGTCTATGAATCCTTTAATTCTTCACTGATTTCGTGTGTGATTTTCAAAGCTTTTGTAGTTACCAAAGGTCCTGAAAATAATGAAAGAAGCATAATTGCTTCTGATATATTTTCAGCTGACACCTCTGCTTCTCGCAAATGGCGTATAGTTTGCCTCAAAACTTGCTCGCTCTGCATGCCCTGAGCTAGTACTCCTGCTAATGTCAAAAATAGCTTTGTTTTGGCGTCTAAGCCCAATTTATTAAATGTATTTCCAAAAAGAAATTCCATAGCCTCTTTGGGCATAGTCGGCCCACGTTTTGCATACTCGTCCACAGATAGGTCATAATTGTCCATACCCGCATTTTTAAATACTTCGTTTACGAAGCTGAACATCTGCTCATATGGATTTTGATCACTGCTCATCGGTAAGGTGCATCCATTTCTAAATTTTTCGCAATTTCAGATTCCCACCTGTCACCATTTGCTAATAATTTCTCTTTGTCGTAAAAAAGCTCTTCTCTAGTCTCAGTGGAAAACTCAAAATTTGGCCCCTCTACTATGGCATCAACTGGGCAGGCTTCTTGACAAAAACCACAATAAATACACTTTGTCATATCGATATCATATCTAGTTGTCCGCCTGCTACCGTCACCCCTGGGTTCAGCATCAATTGTAATTGCCTGAGCAGGACAGATCGCTTCGCAGAGCTTACATGCTATACATCTTTCCTCACCATTCGGATATCGACGAAGCGCATGCTCACCACGAAAACGTGGACTTAATTCCCCCTTTTCATGTGGATAATTGAGTGTCGTTTTACGTGAAAAAAAATACTTAAATCCTAGCTTAAAACCAGTCCATATATCGATTAGCAGAAAGTATTTTACTGCTCTCGTGTAATCAATTTTACTCATGATTTAAGCTCCGATTACCCAACGTGCGTATGCGCCGCCAAACATGTTAAATTTTGCAAGAAAAGCTACGATGATAACCCAACCTAAAGAAATTGGCAAAAATACTTTCCACCCCAACCTCATTAATTGATCATAACGGTACCTGGGAGTTATTGCTTTTACCATTGCGAAGATGAAAAAGAAAAAACCCATCTTTGCGAGCATCCAATGAAACCCATCTGCAAGACCAGGAATTGGCGATAACCACCCCCCAAAAAACAACAGCGTTGTTAGAGCGCACATAAGAAAGACCGCAATTAACTCACCGGCCATAAACAATAAAAAAGGCGTAGAGCTATACTCAACCTGAAAGCCTGCAACCAATTCACTTTCAGCCTCTGGCAGGTCAAAAGGCGGTCTATTTGTTTCGGCTAACGCGGATATGAAAAAGAGAAAAACCATTGGAAGATGTGGCAACCAGTACCAGTTAAAAATTCCAAATTCACCTTCCTGAGCCCTAACTATATCCCCGAAGTTCATAGATCCGGTTGAGATAATAACACCAATAATTATGAGCCCAATTGATACTTCGTATGAAATCATCTGTGCGGCCGACCTCAGTGATCCAAGAAACGGATATTTTGAGTTAGATGCCCATCCCCCCATAATCACTCCATACACCTCCAAGGAGGAAATCGCGAAAACGAACAATAGGGCTACATTGATCTCGGATAGAACCCAACCGTCGTTTAATGGGATAACTGCCCAAGCAAGAATAGCCATTACAAAAGAAATCAGAGGAGCCAAGAAGAATACCGGCTTATCTGCACCAGCTGGTATTATAATCTCTTTGAAGACAAGCTTAAGCATGTCAGCTCCAGACTGAAGCAACCCAAAAGCACCCACAACATTAGGACCACGTCTCATTTGAACGGCCGCCCAGACTTTACGGTCTGCATAAATTAAAAAATAGGCAGAAAGCAGCAAAAAGACTGCCATCATCAATCCTTGAGAAATTAAAATTAACGCAATGCCCCAAGAGGAAGCGAAAAATTCAGCCATTAGTCCTCACTTTGTAATTGTACCCATCCGATATTTTGCACAGGAACAGAGTTGGCAATTTTATATACTCAATAGGTCGAAATTGAACACCCAATAGTTCTGACATAAATGACACCATTGGCAGTGGTCTTTTTCTCTTAAACAGATATGTTTTTTTGAGCATAAGATCACTCCGCTGCAATTCTGCTAGATTTTCTGGCTTTAGTTTGAGCTGACAATTCACTCATCAAAGTTGAGGCCCTAGCTATTGGGTTTGTTAGGTAAAAATCCTTAATTGCAAAAGTAAAATCACCCTTATCTAAATCCCCCACCATTTCATTACGCCATTCATTTTCCAATGGAAGATCAATATTTTTTAAATGGGGATGCTCAATAAAAAGAGCCTCGCGAAGTTGACCCAACGTGTCAAAATTCAGTGTTACGTCCATTTTTTGAGAAAGAGCTCTTAGAATTGCCCAATTTTCCCTAGCATCACCTGGTGCAAACCCAGACCTATTAGCCATTTGTGGCCGACCTTCTGTGTTTACAAATATACCACTTTCTTCTGTGTAAGCGGCAGCCGGAAGAATTATATCAGCTCTGTGAGCTCCTCTATCACCGTGGCTGCCCTGATAAATTACAAACGGCCCATTTGGAATTTCCATTTCATCCGAACCAAGATTAAATATCACATCATAATTTATTAAATCGGAAATACCCTTAGGATTGTTCGCTCCTACATCCATAGCTCCCACTCGAGAAGCGGCATTATGCAGCACTAAAAGCTTGCAATTTGTGCCACTTACCAGCTGCATTACATGACCAAGTACTGCAGCACCATCTGCATCTGTCAAAGCGCCAACACCTAAAATCACAACAGCGCTCCTGCCCTTGCCAACCTTTAAACCACGGGTTGTAAGTTTCCTTAAAGCTGAGCGGTCAGATCCAAGGTAAGAATAGTCATAAGTAAGCTCTGCTTTGGGTCCTAACAAATGCACATTCGCTCCTTCAGACCATGCTTTCCGTATTCGAGCGTTCAGAACAGGCGCCTCATTACGTGGATTACTTCCAATCAAAAAAATCTCATCAACAAGATCGATATCATCGATATTAGCATTACCAACGTATCCGGACCTATTGTCGATTGGCAGCTTGGAACCATCTGTTCTGCATTCTACAACCCCACCAAGCTTCGTTACCAATTTTTTCAGGGAGTAAGCTGACTCTGTTGAAGTTAAATCCCCAACGAGTCCCATAATATTTTTGCCCAAAAGTGACTCAGCTGCAAAGTTCAAAGCCTCATTCCAGTCTACAGACACCAACTTACCATCTTTCCGTATGTAAGGTTTATCCAATCTCTGACGCCTCAAACCATCCCATACAAATCGAGTTTTATCTGAAATCCATTCCTCGTTTACACCGTCATGATTACGAGGCAGAATGCGCATAACTTCGCGCCCTTTTGTATCAACTCTTATGTTGGACCCTAATGCATCCATAACATCAATTGTCTCTGTGTTTGATAGTTCCCACGGTCTAGCTGTAAAAGCATAAGGCTTAGAGGTTAAAGCCCCTACCGGGCAGAGATCAATAATATTACCCTGCAAGTTGCTATCTAAAGTCTGGTTTAGGTAGCTGGTTATTTCAGCATCTTCACCACGACCTGTTTGTCCCATTTGACTTATCCCAGCTACTTCCGAGGTGAATCTAACACATCGTGTACAACTTATGCATCTCGTCATATTAGTGGACACAAGTGGCCCTAAAGCGAGATCATCTACCGCGCGCTTAGGCTCTTTAAATCTACTAAAGTCCACGCCGAACGCCATTGCTTGATCCTGAAGATCGCATTCACCTCCCTGATCACAAATTGGACAGTCAAGTGGGTGATTAATCAACAAGAATTCCATTACTCCTTCACGGGCCTTTTTGACCATTTTGGAGTTTGTGCGAACCACTGGAGGTTGCCCCTCAGGTCCTGGGCGTAGATCCTTAACTTGCATAGCACACGATGCAGTAGGCTTTGGAGGACCACCGACCACTTCTACCAAGCACATCCGACAGTTCCCAGCGATAGACAACCGCTCATGATAACAAAATCTTGGAATTTCTATACCGACTAACTCACAGGCCTGAATGAGTGTCATTTCGGAATCAACTTCAATTTCTTGATTATCGATTATGATTTTTTTTACATCTGTCATATTTCTTATTGATAGCTATTTTCACTTTTTTTCAATATATTATAGGATTTTTTTAATGTTATTATTAGGTATTATGTTTCAAAAATGCTGTTTAGAACAAATACTTCAAGATTTTCATATTCTGCAACGACCTTTAATAAATATTGACTTGCTGGATGAAACTTCCGACACGTCTTCTGGATCGAGATCCCAGACAATATCAGACGTACCGAATTTATTAACACAGTAAATTGTTGCTTCATATCGTCCGGCTTCTTTTGCTCCACTTAAAGAACGGTTAGCGCGCAGCACTGTGATCTCAAAATCTTTCTTATTTACACCGACTTTTAACTTCGAATTGAACATAAAACCATCAAAAGAAACTCGATTTTCATTGATGCGAGCGGAACATCCAAAAAGAAGTAACATAGATAACGGTATGAACATATAATTACTCAATGTTACATTACTCAGCAGCTAAAGGTTTACTAACATGGGCGATATCTCTATTTAATATTCTCTCCTCTATCTCATCTCTGAAATTCCTTATGAGACCCTGAATTGGCCATGCAGCGGCATCTCCTAAAGCACAAATCGTATGCCCTTCAACCTGCTTAGTTACATCGAAAAGCATATCAATCTCATCTTTTTCTGCATTACCGTGAACAAGTCGCTCCATAACTCTCATCATCCAGCCTGTACCTTCGCGACATGGTGTGCACTGGCCACAACTTTCATGCTTATAGAATTTTGATAAACGCCATATAGCCTTAATAATATCTACAGAATTGTCCATTACTATAACTGCGGCGGTGCCTAACCCAGATCCTAAATCATTTCGCAGATAATCAAAATCCATGATTGCATCTTTCATATCTTCGCCGCGGACACATGGAACTGAGGAACCACCTGGGATTACTGCCTTCAAATTCTTCCAACCTCCACGTACGCCACCACAATGCTTATCGATCAACTCTTGGAAAGAAATGGACATAGCCTCCTCTACCACACACGGATTATTCACATGTCCAGAAATAGCAAAAAGCTTTGTTCCAGAATTATTAGGTCTTCCAAAAGATGAAAACCAATCCGATCCGCGTCTTAGAATAGTCGGCACAACAGCTATCGACTCAACGTTGTTTACGGTGGTGGGGCATCCGTACAAACCAGCGCCAGCTGGAAAGGGTGGCTTCATTCTAGGCATACCCTTTTTACCCTCTAAACTTTCAAGTAAAGCTGTTTCCTCACCACAGATATAAGCACCTGCTCCATGGTGAAGGAAAATGTCAAAATCCCACCCAGAATTACATGCATTTTTACCAACAAGACCTGCTTCATATGCCTCGTCAATTGCGCGCTGAAGCATTTCTTTTTCTCTGATGTACTCGCCTCGAATATAAATGTAACAACAGTTTGCACTCATTGCAAAAGAAGCAATCAAACAGCCCTCGATCAATGTATGGGGATCGTGCCTCATTATCTCTCTATCTTTACATGTGCCAGGCTCACTTTCATCAGCATTAATTACTAAATAAGATGGACGCCCATCACTTTCCTTTGGCATAAATGACCACTTTAGTCCTGTTGGGAAACCGGCGCCTCCACGGCCTCTCAGACCCGAGGCTTTCATTTGCTCAACAATCCAGTCTCGTCCTTTGACTAATATCGACTTAGTATTATCCCAGTGTCCCCGCGCCATGGCTCCGCGAAGAGTCCGGTCGTGCATGCCATAGATATTTGTAAAGATCCGATCTCTGTCGCTTAACATTTACTTTTCATTCCTTTTAGTTCGACGCGACCGCCACATCAGCATTCCAGATATTATGGCCCAAAGGAAAGCCACCAGTGCTAAAAAATCTATAAGTATAGCGTATCGCCCTGGCAGTCCAAGATAAGGACCTAAAGACTGAGCTAATATCCAAATCACCATGGAAGTTGCGATGACCAAACCGACCACTCGGCCCTGTTTTGCCTCTCTCCTGCTTTCTTTGGCCTGCATTATGCTTTCCAACTTAAATTACCCATCTTTGTTTGTTTGTAATTTTTTTGCCTGCTCAACAAAGCTTTTCAACTTATTCAAGCTCAGCGAACCAGATGAATTTGAATGCACCCAGTGAATTTCATCAGAGTCCCACTTTGATATTTGCGAGCTATGATATACCCCCAGATTATTGAGTTCAATTTTAGCTTTCTCGCCCAAGCCCAATAAATTTGATAAATCTTCTGGAACTGACTTTCGAGGAGACTTAAAGGTTTTTGGCTTCTTCATCCTCAACTGGCTCGTTTTTTTACCACTACTCTGAAGCCATGGAGTTACCAATTCAGCCTCAGTACCATTTATTCGCTTTATAGTATCCTTAAAATCTTCGGCCATTTGAACACTACCATTAAACTTTGTACGCCCACTTTCATTTTCCATAAGAGATGTCAGGCCATCTTTTGGCTCAGAGGCAAATCGTCCATTCTGCGGACCAGGCGTCGGAATTTCCCCAGCCGACAAATTATCGATTATCTGACCAATAGATTCCTGAGTCAAATCCTCAAAATAATCCTTACCAATTTGCGCCATGGGAGCATTTGAACAAGCACCCAAGCACTCTACTTCCTCCCAACTAAATTTACCATCTTCTGACAACTGATGGGGATTAGGAGCGATTTTATCTTTACAAACTGAAATTAAATCTTCAGCGCCGCAGAGCATACACGACAAAGTACCACAAACTTGGATGTGAGCAATATTTCCAACAGGCTTAAGGTGGAACATAAAATAAAAGGTAGCGACCTCCAAAGCCCTCATATACGCCATGCCTAACAAATCCGCGACATACTCTATAGCTGGCCGAGTCAGCCAACCCTCTTGCTCCTGCGCCCTCCAAAGTAAAGGGATTATCGCAGACGCCTCACGACCGGCAGGGTACTTTTTAATTTGAGTTTCAGCCCAAACTTTATTCTCACGAGTAAATGAGAAAGATCTAGGCTGCTCCTCATGCAATCGTCTTAACATTAGCGGTCAATCTCTCCAAATACTATATCCATGGTTCCGATGATAGCAGCAACATCTGCGAGCTGATGGCCAGACGCCATGTGATCCATCGCCTGCAAATGAAGGTAGCCGGGCGCACGCAACTTTGCTCGATATGGCTTGTTAGAGCCATCCGAGACAAGATAAACCCCAAATTCTCCTTTAGGAGCCTCAACACAAGAATAAATTTCTCCTTCGGGCACATGAAAACCCTCTGTATAGAGCTTAAAATGATGAATCAAAGCCTCCATTGAACCTTTCATCTCAGCACGTTTTGGAGGCGTTATTTTACCTCGAGCAAGGATATCACCGGGCTCGTCCAAAAGCTTTTGTATCGCCTGCTTTATGATAGAGAGCGATTGCCGCATTTCCTCCATTCGAACCAAATATCGATCATAACAATCTCCATTTTTTCCAACTGGCACTTTAAAATCAAACTCATCGTAACATTCGTAAGGTTGAGCACGCCTTAAATCCCATGCCAACCCCGAACCCCGCACCATTACTCCTGAGAAACCAAATTTTTGAATGTCGTCCTCTGATACTATACCTATATCGACATTTCGCTGTTTAAAAATTCTGTTTTCAGTCAATAATTCGTCTATATCCTGCAAAACTGCTGGGAACTCATCTGCCCAATTCGCAATATCTTTCAGCAAATCGTCTGGCAAGTCCTGATGAACCCCGCCCGGTCTAAAATATGCGGCATGCAAACGAGCACCGCATGCCCGCTCGTAGAAGACCATTAGCTTCTCACGCTCCTCAAACCCCCACAATGGAGGTGTTAAAGCTCCCACATCCATAGCTTGGGTGGTAACATTTAATAAATGGTTCAGTATTCTGCCTATCTCTGAATACAAAACCCTGATTAACGAAGCTCTTCTTGGTACATTGACTTTTGTTAATTTTTCAATCGCAAGACACCAAGCATGCTCTTGGTTCATTGGAGCCACATAGTCCAGACGATCAAAGTATGGTAGGTTCTGTAGGTAAGTCCTACTCTCCATTAATTTTTCAGTACCCCGATGCAGAAGACCAATGTGAGGATCACACCGGTCGACAATCTCACCGTCCAACTCAAGAACAAGTCTTAAAACACCATGTGCTGCAGGATGTTGGGGACCAAAATTAATATTGAAGTTTCGAATTTTCTGTTCGCTCGTCAGAGTATCCTTAAAACCTTTTGACCCGTCCATTAGTTTGCCCCCCCAGCCTCATCATCAGAAATTATGTATTCCGCGCCCTCCCAGGGGCTCATAAAGTCAAACTGACGATATTCCTGCGTTAAGCTCACTGGCTCATAAACTACTTTCTTCTGGACTTCATCATAACGCACTTCGTTATAACCTGTGGTTGGAAAATCTTTCCTTAAAGGGAAACCTTGGAACCCATAATCTGTAAGGATCCGTCTCAAATCTGGGTGATCTCTAAACAGGATGCCGAACATATCAAAAACTTCTCGTTCGAACCAGTTTGCGCTCGGATGAACACTTACTATAGAGTGAATCGCCTCACTTTCCCTGATCGAAACCTTCAATCTGATCCTGTGGTTCTGATACATTGACAATAAATGATAGACCACATCAAAGCGCTTTGTTCTATCGGGGTAATCAACGCCTGTTATATCCACCAATGTAGAGAACTTACACCTATTGTCGGACCTAAGAAACTCTACAAAACTTGCAATATTAGAAGGAGCAACAGAAATGTTGAGTTCGCCATTCGTAACATCCCAAGAAATTACACAATCACTTCTTTTCTGCTCTACATATTCTGCCAGATCATGCAATGCTTCAATCATCGGACAATAGTTCCTGTCCGCCGAATTTTACGCTGTAACGCCATTATCCCGTATAGCAGAGCCTCTGCGGTTGGAGGGCAGCCAGGAACATACACATCCACTGGCACAATTCGATCGCACCCCCTAACGACTGAATATGAGTAGTGATAATATCCACCACCATTTGCGCATGAACCCATTGATATAACATACCTTGGCTCTGGCATTTGATCATAAACTTTTCTCAAAGCAGGTGCCATTTTGTTAGTCAAAGTGCCTGCAACAATCATCAAGTCAGATTGCCTCGGAGATGCCCTTGGTGCAGTACCAAAACGCTCTAAATCATATCGTGGCATTGAGGTGTGCATCATTTCTACTGCACAGCAAGCCAAACCGAAAGTCATCCAATGAAGCGACCCAGTTCTTGCCCAGTTTATGACATCTTCAGTAGTTGTAAGCAAATAGCCTTTGTCCTGCAGCTGACCACTTAGGGCCGTGGTTTCCACTTCGAAATCACGTCCAGCAGTATTCGACCCAGTCATTACTCCCATTCTAAAGCACCTTTTTTCCACTCATAAGCAAAGCCGATAGTAAGTATTAAAAGAAATACCATCATCGACCAAAACCCCAACAATGAAACATCTTTAAATGCTACAGCCCATGGAAATAAAAAAGCGATTTCAAGATCAAAAATGATGAATAAAATAGAGACTAAGTAAAATCTCACGTCAAACTTCATTCTCGCATCATCAAATGCATTAAAGCCACATTCGTAAGCAGATACTTTCTCAGTATCGGGGTTTCTAACGGCGATTATTGTAGCAGATAACAACAAAAGCAGTCCCAAGGCTAAAGCTATAGCCAAAAATATGAGGATCGGGAGGTATTCCGACAACATCTCGTCCACAGATGGCTCCTTCTAGGTTTCAATATGCATCGCACATCGAGTTTGGCTTGATCGTGGTTTAACCTCAGACTTTGCCAGGGTCAACACGAGTCTTTTTTTTGTAGTTAAACAACGTACAGAAGAGATGATAAAGCGTACATTTTGTCCTAGTAGACAAAAAAATTTGAGGTCTTTTTAGAAGAGATCTAATTTTTTACCGGAGAGTTGCCTCTCCAAAGACACAATTATATATCTTTTCGAAAAACCTGAGAGTTTTCATTAACAAGCTGGCCCCAAAGTCCAATCTTATAAATTTCAATTTTGGCACCATCGCATTCTATTCTTAATCGAATCCAAAAACTCTCATCTTGAACTGCAACACAATCTGATACAGAGGCATCAATACCTCTATCATGCATGGTAGTAACATACTGCTCAGCGTAATGATCTATTACCGCACTTTCATCCAAATAAGCTGTCTGAAAGCCTAAACGCATCATTAAAATAAACCCAATTAGAACACAGACCCCAAAGCCGTACCAGATATTACTCAATAAAATAACTCTTTATCACACTAGCCATTTCTTTCGAATAGTTTCTTGCGCTCTACCTCTTGACCAATTATCGTAGCTATTAATTTACAATCTTCTAATGAGAATGTTAAAGGTAAACGCATATCTAATATTGAATTGATAATTCGATCGGACTTAGTCATTTTTTGAAATGGGATGTATTTCCAGGTATCATATTTTGAAGTGAAGCCAATAGGCTCGTCTTGGCCAAACCATTTTAGTTCAACCCCCCTACTTTTGCAGCCCTCAACTATTGCTTTTATCTCAGCATAGGACCGATTTAGCAGCAAAAATTGAAAAGATGACCCAACAAAATTCTCTTCGGTTTGACGTTCAATTATTTGCAGACCTTCCACCGGCCTTAAAGAAGACTCTACTATCATGTATCTCTCATTCCAGCGAGCAATCTGATTATCAAGCTCCTTGAGCTGCGGCCGTAAAATGGCAGCTCTCAATTGGTCCATACGACCAGATATGTTTGGCGTTTCATATTTTGCCACATCAAAATGGGCTTTATCCGGAGCAGACAGATGCTTTTCAAACATCATGTAAGACCCCGATAAAGCAATAGATTTTGCCATTATTTCGGGATCGTTCGTAGTAATTAAACCACCCTCGCCTGAATTTATATGTTTGTAAGTTTGAGTAGAAAAACAACCAATAATTCCATAAGAGCCAGATGGTTTTTTATTCCAGCTCGCACCCATTGTATGAGCACAATCCTCTATTACCTTGATACCGTGCCGGTTTGTTATTTGTAGAAGTTTGTCCATGTCGCATATATGTCCCCTCATATGGCTCAATAAGAGAACATCAGATTGCGGGGCCTTTACTTCTAGATCGTCGAAGTCGATCGTTAAATTCTCAGTAACCTCAACTAAAAGAGGAACTGCATTAATTGAAGCAATTGCGCCCGGAACAGGAGCCAAGGTAAATGCATTTGTCAAAACCTTCTGCCCTGGTTTTACATCTACAGCACGTAATGCTGTAGCCAAGGCATAGCCGCCGGAGGCTACCGCCAAACAAAATTCTGACGCCACCCTTTTAGCAAATTCAACCTCAAGTAAAGCAACCTCGCCTGCATCTCCCTCTTTTAAATTATATCGGTGCAAGCGGCCCGAATGTAGAACTTGTAAAGCTGCATTTATTGCTTCCTGGGATAAGGGTTCTTGTTGAGTAAAACTGCCGTTGAATATTTCCATTGTTTCATTACCAGAAAAATGATTTTGAAATTAATAACTTCTTAATAAACTTCTCAAAAGATTTAAGATAGAGAAAATAATATCAGATTTCTCTGATTTAATTCTTCAATACGAATTAGGCAAATGAATTAAATCGTTAAAAGCTATTATTTTTACCAAAAGTCTACTAGGCATTCGTATCCTATTTTTGCAGCTATGCATCTAGCAGCCCAATTACAATCTCTGGAAGATCTAAGAAAGATTTGAGTATTGCATCAGGTTTGGAGGCACTAAAATCAAAGCCTGCAAAGCCAAAGTCGACCATAATTATTGGTACGCCAACGGCCTTTGCTGTATCAAAGTCTGTAGAAGTATCACCAACCATCAATGATTGTTCAACAAGACCGCCTGAGCCAGTTACGGCCGCTATGAAGGGAGCAGGATCAGGCTTTTTAGATAAAAGGGTATCCGATCCAATTAACTCTTGGAACAAATGTCTTGCCCCCAACCGCACCATCAACTCTTCTGCCAAAGCAGACGGCTTGTTCGTGCAAATAGCAGAGTTTACACCCAGCAGTTGTAGCTGACGAATAGAGTCCAACGCGTGTGGGAAAAATTCGGTGTGCTTGTCCAAGCTTTTAGAATAAGCATTGAGAAGAATCGGATATTGTTGGTGAATAAACTGCTCATCATTCAATCCAATTTTTTGGCAGCCTAATTCTAGCATTGCCCTACCGCCACGCATTGCCACTCCAGCATCCTCTTTGCAATCTAGAAGCTTTGGGTAACCCAAACTATCAAAACAAAAATTAGCGGCTGATATTAAATCTGCGCTTGTGTCGGCAAGTGTGCCATCTAAGTCAAAAACAACAGTTTTCATATCTAAACTCCACGTATTTTAGCTAGAATCTTCACCACAAAATGAAACATTCAGCAACTAATTTTGACACAAGTTACGCTTGCAACGAAGCATTTTTTCGATAAAACGGGTTCAAACATTAAGGATTTTCTATGGATACTGCAGTTATAATACTGGCCGCAGGCAAAGGAACTCGGATGATCTCTTCTCGTCCTAAAGTCTTACATGAAGTAGGAAATTTTCCACTTATTTCTCACTGCATAAGAACAGCTAAATCAATTGATCCTAAAAAAATCTTGATTGTTTTGGGTCATGGACAATCTGAGATAAAAAAGGTCTTGGGAAATGAGGTCACCTCTATCGATTTTGCAATACAAGAGGAACAACTAGGAACAGGTCATGCCGTGGGTGTGGCCACAAACGAGTTAGCAGACTTTGATGGTAATTTAATCGTACTTTTCGGTGATACTCCTTTTATATCAGCCAAAACAATGACTAAAATTGAAAATGAGTGTAAGCAAGCTGATTTGGTAGTTTTAGGTTTTCATCCGCAAGATCCCACCGGTTACGGGCGACTAGTTACAAAAAACAAAGAACTTTTACGAATAGTCGAACACAAGGACGCAAACGATGAAGAGTTAGCAATCACGTTATGTAATAGTGGCGTTATGGCCGGTAGCGCGGTATTGATAAAAAAGCTTTTGAAAGAGTTAGATAGAAATAATAAAAATAATGAAATTTATCTAACCGACTGTATTGAATTAGCTAAAACAGAAGGGCTGAGTAGCACCTACTTGACTTGTGATCCGACGGAAGCACTAGGCATTAATTCGCCTCAGCAACTCGCCTATGCTGAGAAAAGATTTCAACAGACAGCGCGGAATGTGGCTTTGAATAACGGCATTCATCTTGTTGCGCCCGAGACTGTTTTCTTTTCATTAGATACTAACCTTGGCCAAGATACGGTCATTGAACCAAACGTCATATTTGGGCCCGGCGTTACAATAGGCACTGGCTGCAAGGTCAAAGCATTCTCATATCTTGAGGGATGTAAAATCTCTAAGGATTGCAATATTGGCCCCTTCGCTCGAATTAGACCAGGAGTAGATCTGTCAAAGGGTGTTAAGATTGGTAACTTTGTAGAAATAAAGAATGCAAAAGTTGCAAAACATTCAAAGATAAACCACCTTTCGTACATTGGTGACGCCGAGATTGGTCAGAATACAAATATTGGCGCCGGCACGATCACATGTAATTACGATGGTTTTAACAAGCATAAATCCGTAATTGGTGAAGACGTATTTATTGGGTCAAATACCATGCTTGTTGCTCCCGTGAATATAGGAAATAATGCAATGACTGGTAGCGGATCAGTGATTACGAAAGATGTAGCAGCTCAAGATTTAGCCATTGCACGCTCCGATCAAAGTAATAAAAAGGGTGGCGCTAAAAAACTTAAAGCAGTTTTAAGCCGCAAGAAAAATCCCAAGGCAAAATAATGTGTGGCATAATTGGAATCTTAGGTAAACATGAAGCAGCACCAATTCTGGTCGAAGCATTAAAGCGCTTGGAATACCGGGGATACGATAGCTCTGGCATTGCCACCGTGAAAGATGATGGTTCACTCGATCGACGGCGAGCAGTTGGCAAACTAGTAGAATTGCAAGACAAACTTGTTTTTGAACCGCTAAAAGGAAAAGCGGGGATTGGGCATACTAGATGGGCAACACACGGGGAGCCAAACGAAAAAAATGCACACCCCCATACTAGAGGCGCAGTTTCAGTTGTACATAATGGTATAATCGAAAACTTTCTTACCCTTCGAGAAGAATTAAAATGTGAGGGCTACAAAGCTGTAACAGATACCGACTCTGAAACAATTGCAATCTTGTGCTCGAAATTTATCGATGAGGGAGATGAGCCACTCGTTGCGGCAAGAAAGACATTATTGAAACTTAGCGGTTCTTTTGCAATAGCAATGCTATTTGAGGGACAAAAAAATCTCATTTTTGCTGCAAGATCTGGATCGCCTTTAGCGGTTGGATATGGCAAAAATGAAATATATCTTGGTTCAGATGCTCTAGCACTGCTGCCACTGACAAAAAAAGTTGCCTATCTTGAAGAGGGAGATCACGCTGTACTAACTCGAGAAGGCGCAGAAATATATGACATAAAGGGAAATTCTGTTTCTCGACAGATTACATACTTAAATCAAAGCATAAATTTTCATGATAAATCTGGTTTTAGCCATTTTATGGAAAAAGAGATCCACGAGCAACCAATAGCTTTGGAAAGAGCAATTAGTTCCTATCTTAGCGACAGCACCGGCAAACCAACATTTAACCTTTTGAAAAAAATAAACTTCACGGAAGTATCAAGGATTATTTTGGTAGCCTGCGGAACTGCATACTACGCTTGTTACGTTGCAAAATATTGGATTGAAAAACTAGCTAAAATCCCTGTTGAAATTGATATTGCTAGCGAATTTCGATACCGAGAGCCGCCGATTGAGCATGCCACTGTAGCAATTTTTGTAAGTCAATCGGGAGAAACAGCAGATACATTGGCAGCATTACGCTACTGTAGCGGCAGAGCAGAAAAGATTATTTCCATTGTGAACGTCTCTACAAGCTCAATTGCTCGGGAAAGTGATGAGGTATTGGAGATTCACGCTGGCCCAGAAATAGGCGTAGCTTCAACCAAAGCGTTCACATGTCAACTGGCCGTATTGTTGTTGGCAACTTTAAAGGCTGCAAAGGATAGAGCAGAAATTTCTTCAACCGATATTTCAAAAACAGTCAATAACTTAAAAAACTTACCAGCAATACTCAACCAATACTTGGGAAATGTTAATTCACTAAAAGATATTTCTTACAAATTGTCGACAACTAGTGATGTACTGTTTTTGGGACGTGGTTTAATGTATCCGCTGGCCCTTGAGGGAGCATTAAAATTAAAAGAAATAAGCTATATTCATGCTGAAGGATATGCTTCTGGAGAACTCAAACATGGTCCAATTGCACTTATAGATGATAGTGTCCCAGTCATTATTTTAGCGCCATATGACAATTTATTTGAAAAAAGCATTTCAAATATGCAGGAGGTAATCGCACGAAAAGCAAATGTGATAGTAATTTCTGATAATGACGGCCTTCGAGAGGCCGGATTAAAATCTGAAACTTCTATAGAAATGCCAAAAGCCGACCCCCTATTAGCGCCATTAATCTACGCACTACCAATTCAGTTGCTTGCATACTTCACCGCTGTGTTTAAAGGTACCGATGTTGATCAGCCCCGAAATTTGGCAAAATCCGTAACCGTGGAATAACCGGTGTGGTGCTAGTATCCTAAAGCCACTATTCATTCTGCATTATGACCTAAAAGTTACTACTTATGTATTGTAATTATGGGCTTGTAGTTTTACGAAATTAGTATAAGTAACCACAATCTTTTTGTAGTTTGTGTAAGCGTAGTCACTCGTGGTTGGGAACAAAAAGATTTAACCCCCTTCCTATGAAACGCGCCATTGATAGATTGGAAACAAAGATGCCTCTATATGAGCATGTTTTTATTTCTCGACAAGACTTATCAAATACCCAGGCGGAAGGCCTTGTTGAGCACTTTGGAATAGTCCTTAAAGATAATGGTGGTACAGTAGTCAACTCCGAATATTGGGGATTGAAAACAATGGCCTATAAAATAAACAAAAATCGTAAAGGGCATTATGCAATGATGCGAACAGATTCACCGTCAGAGGCTGTTCAAGAAATGGAACGATTAATGCGTCTCAACGAAGATGTGATGCGAGTTTTAACTATTAAAGTTGATAAACACGACGAAGGTCCATCAGTTCAAATGCATAAACGAGATGATCGCGGCGACAGGCGCGAACAGCACGATTAGGCCTGTAAGGAGTTTTCAAAATGACAAACAAACCGTTTTTTCGCAGAAAGAAAGTGTGTCCATTCTCAAGTGAGAATGCCCCAAAAATTGATTATAAAGACACAAAATTGCTTCAAAGATACATATCAGAACGTGGAAAAGTTGTGCCATCAAGAATCACAGCGGTTTCTGCAAAAAAGCAACGAGAATTGGCCCGTGCTATAAAACGTGCACGCTTCTTAGCGCTATTACCTTACGCCGTTAAGTAGGAAGAGAGGTAGACACAATGCAAGTTATTCTTTTGGAAAGAGTATCAAAACTAGGCCAGATGGGCGACGTGGTTGACGTTAAACCAGGCTATGCAAGAAATTTTCTACTGCCTCAAGGAAAGGCGCAAACAGCATCAGAAACTAATATTGCTGCTTTTGAAAGGCAGAAATCTCAGCTCGAGGCCCAAAATTTAGAAACTAAGAAAGAAGCAGATGCACTTTTAGGAAAGCTGGATGGGCAGACTTTTATAGTCATTAGATCTGCATCAGACTCGGGAGCTCTTTATGGGTCGGTTTCTCCAAGAGATGCAGCGGAAGTCGCTACTTCTGCAGGGTTTTCTATTGACCGTAAGCAAATTTCTCTGGTTAAGCCTATCAAGGAGCTTGGGCTGCATGAAATGTCTGTTGTTTTACACCCAGAAGTGACGGCAACGATAGTTCTTAATGTAGCCAGGTCGAACGAAGAGGCTGAGCTACAAGCATCCGGTAAATCCATTCAAGATGTTGCTGCTGAGGCAGAGGCAGAAGCTGAGTTTGAAATAGCAGAATTATTTGACGATATTGGAAGCGCAGCTCTTGATGAAGAAGTAGCGGAAGATCAGGAAGCAAACACTAAAGAGGCCGACGAAACTAATTCTTAGTTTGTTTTACCAATTATAATAAAAAAATGAGCCCTAGTGAGGCTCATTTTTTTGTGTGTTGCCAAAAAAAGAAATATTCTTTCCAATTATTACTTTATTTCAATAATATTCGTAATAAAATTAAAAAATATCGTTAAATTATCGCTAAATAGAGCCATTTCTAGTTGACCAATCTTTTTGTTGTTCATATGTTGGCCTTTGCGAGTGAATTAGAGCAAATTTTATCGATTTACTAATTAGTTAAAGAGTGAGCAGGAGTTTCTATATGACTAGCCAAATGACTGGAGCCAAAATGGTAGTAAAAGCCTTAAAGGATCAAGGGGTAGATACTGTGTTTGGATACCCGGGTGGAGCAGTACTGCCAATCTACGATGAAATTTTCCAACAAAATGAGATAAGGCATATCCTAGTTAGACATGAACAAGGAGCAGTTCATGCGGCTGAAGGATACGCTAGGTCAACTGGAAAACCTGGAGTGGTTTTAGTAACATCTGGACCAGGCGCGACTAACGCTGTTACAGGATTGACCGACGCTTTAATGGATTCTATTCCTTTAGTTGTTCTTACTGGACAGGTACCTACCTTTATGATCGGCTCAGACGCTTTTCAGGAAGCAGATACGGTTGGGATCACAAGACCATGTACTAAACACAATTGGCTGGTTAAAGACACAGATCAGTTGGCACCGATTTTACATGAAGCTTTTCATGTTGCAAAATCTGGTCGCCCAGGGCCTGTTTTAGTTGATATTCCAAAAGATGTTCAATTTGCTTCTGGTTTTTACATTTCAAATAAAAAAGCACCAACCTCCCAATACAGGCCTAAATTAAAAGGCGATATTGAACAAATTACAAAACTCGTTGAAGCAATTGAACAATCGGAAAAACCAATTTTTTACACAGGTGGCGGAGTGATTAATTCTGGCACAGGTGCGAGCCAACTTCTGAGAGAATTGGTTAAAGGTACTAATTTCCCAATAACTTCCACTCTAATGGGCTTGGGGTGCTATCCCGCGTCCGGCAGCAACTGGCTTGGAATGTTAGGAATGCATGGGCTTTACGAGGCCAACATGGCGATGCACGATTGCGATCTTATGATAAATATCGGTGCTCGATTTGATGATCGGATTACCGGTAGAATAGATGCTTTTAGCCCAAGCTCTAAAAAAGCGCACATTGATATTGATCCATCATCTATTAATAAAGTAATTCACGTTGACATTCCTATCATAGGCGATATTGCACACGTATTAGATGACGTTTTGAATATGTGGAAAGCCCGAGGACGTAAGACGAACTCTGCCGCTATCGATAAATGGTGGAGCCAAATAAGCGAATGGCGATCTGTTAAGTGTCTGGACTATAAAAATAGTAAAAAGACAATTAAACCACAATTTGCGCTTGAGCGTCTAGAACAACTTACTCGGAGTAGAGCAGACCGGTTTATATGCACTGAAGTTGGTCAGCATCAAATGTGGGCTGCTCAGTTCTTAGGTTTTGAGGAACCCAATCAATGGATGACTTCAGGCGGACTTGGAACAATGGGTTATGGCTTTCCTGCATCAATAGGCGTGCAAATTGCTCACCCAAAGGCATTGGTTATTAATGTCGCTGGCGAGGCTAGTTGGCTGATGAATATGCAGGAAATGGGTACGGCAGTCCAATATAAGTTACCTGTTAAGCAATTTATATTAAATAACGAAAGATTGGGTATGGTAAGACAATGGCAAGAGTTGCTGCACGGTGAACGCTACTCTCACAGCTGGTCTGATGCCCTTCCCGACTTTGTGAAATTGGCAGATGCATTTGGTGCAAAAGGCATCATGGTATCAGATCCTGCAGATTTAGATGATGCTATTATGGAAATGCTGTCTTACGATGGTCCGGTTCTCTTTGATTGTTTAGTTGAGAAACATGAGAACTGCTTCCCAATGATCCCGTCTGGGGAGCCTCATAACAAAATGTTGTTAGGAGAAGCGACAACGGAGGACGCCATAGGAAGCAGCGGGGCAGTATTAGTATGAGAATTTACTTCGTAGGTTACAGATGTCAGCATTAAAAATAAAAAAAGGATCTAGCAAGCATTCTGCTTATGATCTTAGGTCTACTTTTGGTGATGAAATACAAACACATACCTTAGCAATATTAGTTGATAATGAGGCTGGAGTTCTTGCTCGCGTAATAGGGCTTTTCTCAGGCCGCGGATACAATATCGATAGTCTAACGGTAGCAGAGGTTGACCACGAGGGTCATCTCAGTCGAATTACAATCGTAACAACAGGCACTCCTCAGGTTATTGAACAAATAAAAGCCCAATTAGGACGAATTGTACCTGTTCATGAGGTACACGATTTAACTGTAGACGGCCCTCATGTAGAGCGAGAGCTTGCTCTGCTCAAGGTTGGAGGAAAAGGTGAAAAACGAGTAGAAGCATTACGTTTAGCGGACATTTTTAGGGCAAACGTGGTAGATAGCACGCTAGACAGCTTTACTTTTCAAATCACCGGCACACCAGAAAAAGTTGATGCATTTGCAGAATTGATGCGTCCGCTGGGCCTTATAGAAATTGCCAGAACGGGTGTAGCAGCTCTGTCTCGCGGCTGAACAACAAGCTGAAAATATTGTCGTTTTCAATTTAGTCAGGTGTCGTTTTGAGCTAGCCTCAAATAGTATCTTTTTTTATCAATATAAAAAAATTGAGCCAGACAATGGAAAAGACAGCTAGACTAAATCAGGTGTGCTTACCAGTAGATGAAGCAAATGGGCTTCCAAATGAACATTACACTTGCCCATCTGTTTTTAAAGAAGAAAAAGATATCCTACTTTTTGGAAAATGGAGTGGGCTGGCAGTTTCAGCTCAAATTCCAAATATAGGAGACGCTGTGCCTATTTCTTTTCAGGGCACTCCTTTATTTATTATTCGCACTAAAAAAAACAAAGTAAAAGTTTTTCAAAACACTTGTCGACATCGCGGCATGATACTTATTGATAGAGTGAAATCTATAGAAGGAGCTATCAGATGTCCCTATCATAGCTGGTGTTATTCCACAGAAGGCAGTCTAATCAGCACACCTCATGTGGGGGGGCCAGGTAGAAATCTGCATGATGCTATTGATAGGTCTGAATTAGGATTAACTGAAATTCGAAGCCACGTATGGATGGGTGTAATTTGGATAAATCTTTCCGGAGACGCACCAAAATTTGAAGACAACATGAAAGAATTGATAGATAGATGGTCAGACTTCGATAGACCCCTTTTTCACGGAGGTAAGGAGAGTTCATTTACGATCGAAGTTGCAGCAAATTGGAAATTGGCGGTAGAAAATTATTGTGAAAGTTATCATTTACCTTGGGTGCACCCTGGCTTGAACATTTACTCCAAATTAGAAGATCATTATCACATTGAACACAAAAATAAATTTTCGGGCCAGGGAACAAGAGTTTATCAGCAGCTAAAAGATGGGAACGGTAACGTTTTTCCTGATTTTGCTGATTTAAATGCTAAATGGGAAACTGCCGCTGAATACATTGCAGTTTATCCTAATGTTCTACTGGGTGTTCATAGGGATCATGCGTTTGTAATTATCCTAATACCAGATGGTCCTGAGAAAACATATGAACACATTCACCTATTTTATTCTAAGGAAAACACTCCGGAGCAATTGCGGCTCCAAAATATGAAACAATGGAAGCTAGTTTTCGAGGAAGATGTTCCAGTCGTCGAGGGCATGCAACGAGGACGTTACGCGGTAAATTTTGATGGTGGTAGATTTTCACCCGCGATGGATAATCCTACTCATTGTTTTCATTGTTGGGTTGCTAATGAGGTCCAAAATGGACTCAAGCATAAAAAATAAAATCGATTTAGAGGAAAAAATTTTAACTGCCCACCAGAATAATGATGGAGTAAAATTAGCAGAGTTATACGCTAAAGCCGCATATACAACATCTAATTTAAACAAGGCCTGTTTTTTCATGGTGAATGCTTACACTCTTGCTCTGGAGTGTAACCACCCTGATACGTTATCCTTCTTTCAGTTTCTGCAAAAATACGATAGAGAAAAATAACAGTCTTCCGCGTTAGGAATGCTATTTTCTGTAAAACTAATTTTTAACAAAGGAATTTCATTGAGGAAAAGCCTTTTATATACGGTATTTTTATTAGCGCTTGGAGGATCAGCCGGCTGGTTAACATCAAAAACCCTAATGCCACTGCCTTGGATGATAGGTTCATTATTAATGTGTGCTGTATGGTCAATTAATTTTGGAACTAAAATAATTCCTGAAAATTACACTTTCCCACAAAAATTCAGAAATTACTTTGTGGCGATAATTGGCGTAATGATTGGATTACAGGTTACTGCTGATCTCATACTTCAGATAACTGATTATCTACCGAGTTTATTAGGTTTAATTGTTTTTAGTTGGTGCGCCCATTTTTTGAACTATAAAATTTTAACAAAGTTTGGAAAATATGATCGAGCCACAGCATTTTTCTCCTCTGCGCCCGGTGGGTTAATGGAAAGTATAGCCATGTCTGAAGAGTATGGCGGAGAAATAAAAATCGTCACTCTTCTGCAATTCTTACGTATAATTTTGGTAATAATTCTAGTTCCAATCATAATTTCAATTTGGTTTGGAGCTCCAGTTGGAAGTGCAGCCGGAATTACCATACAAGAAAATGCAGCGATCACTTTAATTGACCTAATTTACATCTTTTTTTTAGTAATTGTAGGCTTGAGTCTAGGATCGCGCTTAAGGATACCTGCTGGGCACTTGTTTGGCCCGATGCTTTTAACAGTTTTTGTTACTTTGGGCACAGATGCTAACATTCAACTTCCCAATATACTGATTTTAGTCGCACAGGTTGTAATCGGAGCCAGCCTGGGCGCAAGATTTTATGGGATAGATAAAAATATTCTTTTCATTGCAATTCGATTATCAACATTGTCGGTAGTCACAATGCTTATCTTGGCGTTCATTTTTGTATTAGTGCTCCAAAGCTTATCAGACTTGTCCGTGGTTACGCTTTTTATATCCTTTGCACCTGGCGGCGTCACAGAAATGTCATTAATTGCTTTGACTGTTGCCTCAAGTCCAGCTTTAGTAAGCGCTCATCATATTTTTCGAATTGTAATTACCGTCTCATTATTAGGGTTTATTTACAAAAAGTGTATAGATAAAGTACATTAGAGTAGGTAAAACGGCCTGCTTAAATTATAAGGACAGTAGCAATTTGTCATCCCTTTTTATCTTCAAGTAACAACCATTCTTCCATAATTTCATCCAGTTTAAGGTTACGTTCCGCCAACGCAGTTGAGGCTTTATCAAATTTTTTTTGATCAGACACATAAAGGTCATCGATCGACAAGAAATCTTCTAATTTTTTTATTTCTAACTCAAGCCTTTCAACCTCTCTCGGAATCTCACTCAGCCTATGGTGATCCATGAATGATAAATTTACATTCTTCTTTTTTGCATGCAAATCCATCATGGTTTTGGACTTTACGGATTTTCGATCAGTATTTTTTTGGCTTTTATCCACTGAACGATTGTTTAAGTATGTTCTGTAACCCCCGGTAAAATCGATTATTTTACCATTTCCTTCAAAAAATAAAACTCGAGTTGCCACCTGCTCAACAAAATCTCTATCATGACTAATCAAAATAATTGTACCGTCGTAATCACAAAGTATTTCCTGCAATAAATCTAGTGTCTCTATATCCAAGTCATTGGTTGGCTCATCCAACAATAATAAATTGCTCTTTTTAGCCATTAGTTTCGCAAGAATTAACCTAGATTTTTCACCCCCAGAAAGAGAACGCACTGGTGCCCTTAAAGCACTGGGGTCAAACAAAAATTCTTTTAAATACCCAGCGGCATGTCTAGGTATACCTTTCACTAGTATCTGATCAGCTCTACCAGGAAGTGCAATTTCTGGGTCACCTGCTAAGTTTTCCTGTAGACTTGCATCCATATTCAGACTGCCTTTATCCTGCTCAAAGATGGCAATACTTAAGTTTGTACCTCTCTTAATACTCCCCTCGTCGGGAGATAAATCTCTAAATAGAATATTTAATAGTGCGGTCTTTCCGACGCCATTTGCTCCAACTAAAGCAATCCGCTCTCCACGAGAAATTGTGACACTAAATTTACCGCATATTGGCTTTCCATCAATTTTTTTACTGATAGACTGTGCTTCTAATACCTTTCGGCCAGAAATTTCACCAGATTGAAAAGACATTTTTGCAGTTTCTTGACGTTTTATTTGCAAATCATTTTCAAGCTTGAGCTCTTTCAGTGCTTTCAACCTACCCTGATTTCTTTTGCGTCTTGCAGAAATACCTTCGACGGCCCATACAGATTCTTCTTTTATGCGTCGCTTTAATTTATGGTTACGTGCATCCTCTTCAGCCCAAGTTTTATCTCGCCAATCTTCAAAATCAGCAAAATTTTTCTCATTTCGCCGAAGAATTCCCCTATCCAACCATAAAGTGGTTTTGGATACTGCTCGAAGAAATGCTCTATCGTGGC
The DNA here is from genome assembly GCF_965655845.1 of Candidatus Salinivivens marinus. Lineage (NCBI taxonomy): Bacteria > Pseudomonadati > Pseudomonadota > Alphaproteobacteria > Rhodobacterales > Paracoccaceae > Candidatus Salinivivens > Candidatus Salinivivens marinus. The sequence goes on along the minus strand of NZ_CBFHHX010000009.1, from coordinate 56,455 downwards.
TAATTATCACTATTCCACACTTTAAATTTCTCAATAGATCCTCGAGCCATTGAATACTTTCAATATCTAGGTGGTTGGTGGGTTCATCTAAAAGCATCAAATCTGGCGTTTCTGCTATTATTTTCGCCAATGCTGCTCGTCTAATTTCTCCACCAGACGCAAACTTTACCTCTTGTCTAAGATTTAACTTTAGCCCATTACTTATTGCCTCGATTTTATAAATCTCATTACTACTTAATTTGCTTGCTGCAAAATCTCCTAAAGTAGAAAAAGAAGATAGGTCCGGATCCTGTTCCATAAGACTTATTTGAATGCCCTTTTGCACAGCAACATGACCCGCATCGGGGACAATTTTACCAGCAATCAGTTTTAGAAGCGTTGATTTACCAGACCCATTTCGACCAACCAGACATGTCCGCTCTCCCTTGTTCAAAACCAAATCTATATTTTTGAAAATATCATGCTTTCCAAAACCAAGGCTAACTTCGCTCAATTGGATTAAAGGGGCACTCATAACATACTGAACTAATTCAGAAAAATTAGCAGGTCAAGGCTTCTTCAGTAGAAACCGTTTCTTTGCAGGTGGTATTTTACTCACCTCCAAGCCTGTAAAAACATGAAGCGTGTTTAACTTATTATCTATAACAGCGTGATCGCTTACCCACCCCCCCATCAAAAGGTAAGCACGTAATAGCGGAGGCATCTTCATCATTGCTGTCTTTAAATTAACTTCCGACCGAAGTTTTTTTGCAAATTTTAAAACAGATTGTGACTTTATACTTGGTAACATATTTTTTGGTCCTAAATATCGCGCGCGAAGAACAGCAAAACAATCGATATATTTTTTATAATCAGTTCCTTCGAATGAAGTACAACCAAATACAAAAACAATATTTCTTTTCTCAACGAACTGTGCCAAATAAGCCCAAACCAATCGCAATATATCTGGATCATTCGCAAAGGGGTCAGTGCATACCCGCCCCACCTCCAATACCGGTTTATCAAATCTTTCTAAAGCTTTGAGGTCATAATGAGCGGCAGAATAACCATTTTGAATACGCGAACCAGAGCTATAACAAGTATACCTAAAATAACCTACGACTTTGCGATGTCGCCTATCACGGATAATTATGTGATTAAATTTTTGATCATACTCATCTTTATCAAGCCCACTCTCATTTACCACTCCGAATGCTTTGTATCTAAATGCTTGAGCTTCTTTGATATCAACAGGATTTAAAGCTGGCTCGATATCAAACTTAGGATGAAAAAAAATCAACAATGTTTCTCCTATTAAAACGGAGTTACAGCAGGCTTATAAAGGTCAAACCAATCTTTATTTATTGTAGTAAGGACTCGGCAGAGGGGCCTCCAACATTTTGAAATAACCGAAATAGAAATGACATATTTTTTAGCCCAGATGGAGTGGTTCGATAATCTAGAATAACGATTTTACCCTTATCAATTCCAAATTTTTGAATATTACTTAGTCTATCATTGTCGTCGAAACTTAAAACAAGAACTTGCCGATCTATAGGTTTCGAAGCTCTTATGGAATTCTTCAAGACTTTGGACTGAACAAAATAAATGTTTCCATCATTTAAGATACCACCAATTGATGGTGTTCCAAGCTTTTCGATAACACTATTTTTATCATCTTGAGATACAGAAACACTTGATAATTCTTCGTCACTAGGTATGTAACCATGATTACGATATTGTTCGGAACAACCGAAAATAAGTACTAGTAAAGCAACACTTAAAATCTTTTTAAGAATTCCATTCATGAATTAAGCCTACTTGATTAAAATACAACGCTATCTTCAAGTACATCATATTGAATGTTCATTACAACCAAGGAAGAAATTTATAAATGCCCAAAATTGAAATTTCTGACAAAATCATAAAATTCGCGAACTTAAATACGGTAAGGACGAATAGTTTTCATTGGAAGAGCGATGCAATTAATAACTCTAAGATCGCCAAACAGCTTGATTTACTTTCAGTTGAAAAAATTGACCTTAGAGGAAAGATAAGCGCTCACGGCAAAAAAAAGTGGTTACTATCTGGTAAATTGGGTGCAACAGCACTTCAACAATGTGTTGTGACGCTAGAAGCCGTAAAATGCCGTGTAGATGAAAAAATAAAGCGTATTTATATACCTTTAGAAGAAATACCTTCTTTAGAGAAAGATGACGGACGAGATGTTGAACTCGAGTTAGACGAGAACTTAGAGCCATTAACCAATTCTTTAGATCTATCAACGATAGCATTAGAGGCTCTTGCCCTAGCATTGCCCGACTATCCGAGATCAAATAATGCCGAGTATGTAACAAGATCGATAGGTATTGATGATCAAATAGTCGAAGAAGAAAATAGCCAAAATCCTTTTGCGATTTTAAATACCCTTAAGGAGAAGTTAAAGTCTTAAAGAAAAGCATAAAATTTAACTAAATTCACAAAATAGGAAAAATTGGGTTGTATATCGGTGCAGAATAGATGTATTGCGCTAGGACGATAATCAACTTTGGGATAGACCCCCTATAATACTGAGATTTAGACATGGCTGTTCAGCAAAATAAAGTATCAAAGTCCAGACGAAATAATCGTAGAGCTCATGACGCTCTGGTGGCTGGGAACCCTAATGAGTGTCCAAATTGTGGTGAATTAAAACGTCCCCATCATATATGCGCATCTTGCGGCTTTTATGGAGATAAAGAAGTTATATCCATGACCGAGGAAATCGACTTGGATGATGACGCAGCCTAATTCCTAATAAAGGAAGGCGACATGACCACGACCGTAAAAAATAATTCGGAGGTGGTGCATTCAGGCACAACTATAAGCATTGACGCTATGGGAGGTGATTTAGGACCATCTGCCATAGTATCAGGACTAGTGCGAGCTGCAAAAATAAATGACAGTATACACTTTCTTTTGCATGGCAAAAGTGAACTACTTAAAAAATTAGTAAATAAACGTCGCTCCTTGGTAGGCAGAGTTACGATAATAGATAGTCGTGAAGTAATAAAAATGGAGGACAAGCCTAGCCACGTGGTGAGACACGGAAAGGCAACCTCAATGTGGTCAGCCATTGAATCTGTAAGAGACGGCAAAGCCAGCGTTTGCGTCTCCTGTGGTAATACTGGAGCTTTGATGGCAATAAGTATGCTAAGACTACGTAAGCTTACTGGGGTAAACCGTCCTGCAATTGCAATACTATGGCCATCTTCCAATCCTATGGGATTCAATGTTATGTTGGACGTAGGGGCTGACATTAGAGCTGAGGCAAAAGACTTACTACAATATGCTTTGATGGGAGTATCATACGCCAGAAACGGATTGGGAATACCAAAGCCAAGAGTTGGACTGCTTAATGTGGGGACTGAAGAGCATAAAGGCAGAAGTGAACTAAAAGAAGCATTTTCAAAAATTGAGCACTGTCAAACAGACGCAAATTTTACTTTCGAGGGATTTGTAGAGGGTGGAGATATCCCTGGTTCAAAAGTTGATGTTATAGTTACTGATGGCTTCACAGGAAATGTTGCTCTGAAAACAGGTGAAGGCACCGCAAGTTTAATTGGTTATTTACTTCGCGAGGCATTTAAATTTTCACCATTATCACGACTTGCAAGTATTTTAGCATATACCTCATTAAATCGACTTAAAATGAGAATCGATCCCAGAAGAGTTAACGGCGGGGTATTTTTGGGTCTAAATGGTACAGTAGTAAAATCACACGGCTCGGCTGACGCAACTGGAATCGAGGCAGCAATTAAATTAGCGTTTGAGCTCTCGAAGAATGATTTTTCACAAAAAGTAGCCGCGCGGGTTGCATACGCAGGCGCAATTGATAACCATGTACAAGATGTTACAGATAAATAGTTTAGGATAATCAATGACGGTTCGTGCTGTGATACAGGGATGTGGACACTACTTACCTAAACGAGTAGTTGATAATTCTGAATTCGAGAGAACCTTAGATACATCCGACGATTGGATTTCTAGTCGTTCTGGGATTAAACGCAGACATTTTGCAAACAAGGATGAGACCACCTCTGTCATGGCTACACTGGCAGCCAAAGAAGCGTTAGCAGATGCCAACTTACAGGCTGATGATATAGACGCAATCATTCTAGCAACTTCAACTTCAGATCTTACATTTCCCTCCGCTGCTACAATGGTACAGGCAAATTTAGGAATAGTAAAAGGTTTTGCCTATGACGTTCAGGCAGTTTGCGCTGGTTTTGTCTTTGCTCTAGCAAATGCGAATGCACTAATAATTTCGGGACAAGCAAAAAAAATCTTGGTGATCGGTTCAGAGACGTTTTCAAAATTAATGGACTGGGAAGATAGATCCACGTGTGTACTTTTTGGCGATGGTGCCGGTGCGGTCATTTTGTCTGCAGAAAATGGGAAAGGAGATAAATATGATCGTGGAATTTTAGCGTCTGACTTAAACTCTGACGGAAGACTGAAAGATATTTTATATGTGGACGGAGGCGTATCCACGCAGTCTACTGGATATTTAAGGATGCATGGCAAAGAAGTTTATAGACACGCAATTGAGAAGTTAGCAACTACTGCTCAAGACTCCATGAAATCTGCAGGTATTTCTGTTGAAGAAATTGACTGGATTGTGCCCCACCAAGCCAATATTAGGATTATTCATGGAACTGCAAAAAAGATGGGTATAACATCAGACCGTGTATTAACGACAGTGCAGGATCACGGAAATACCTCCGCAGCCTCTATTCCCCTCGCCTTGTCAGTTTCAAAAATAAACGGGCATATTAAGAAAAATGACTTGATTGTTACAGAGGCTATTGGAGGCGGGCTCGCTTGGGGATCGCTCGTTATACGCTGGTAAACCTAAATATATAAAAAAAATTAACAACTTTATTTATCGTTGTCCCATTTAAGTTGACTTACTAAATTTGTGAGCACTACAATTAGATAAAAATGGGGGATTATTAAATGAGTGAAAAGACGTTAACGCGAATGGATTTAAGTGAATCAGTTTTTCGGGAGGTTGGACTTTCCAGAAACGAGTCATCCGATTTAGTAGAAAGCGTGCTCGAGAAAATTAGTGCATCGCTCGTAGCAGGTGAACAAGTTAAGATTTCTTCATTTGGAACATTCAGTATTCGTCAGAAAAACGCCAGAGTTGGGCGAAATCCGAAAACAGGCGAAGAAGCGCCTATACCGCCCAGAAGAGTTCTGACATTCCGACCCTCTCATTTGATGAAAGACAGAGTGTCAGAAGGGAAATAAATAAGGTTATTGTAGAGTTATGTCAAAATCTGAGAAAGCTTTTCGTAATATAAGTGAAGTTTCAGAGTGGCTAGATACCCCGACTCATGTACTGAGGTTTTGGGAAAGTAAATTCAGTCAAATTAAACCGATTAAACGAGCTGGGGGACGGCGTTATTACCGTCCAAAAGACATGCTTATTATTGGTGGAATAAAACAGCTACTGCATATTGAGGGACATACCATCAAGGGTGCGAAACAAGTTTTTCGCGAAAAGGGCCTAAATTACGTCGTAGGACTATCAAAACCCTTAATGTCCCAAGATCTCGGGGGAACAAGCAGCGATAAAGAGAGCATTACAAAAGTCGTTAAACCTATTGAAAAAATGAGCAATGCAAAACTTGTTTCTGTGAAAAGTGAACAACTCAATACTTCAAGCCCAAAAGTCCCAGAACAACCAGGCCTTTTTGACTTTTTTGAGGCAGAAAATCAGAAAATTGATCCAAAACCCATCGAAAATAAAACGAGCGAAGTGTTTTCAACATCAGTTTTATTGAGAGAGATCGAGAATTTTAACAACGACCAGGTAAACAAAATTACACCGATAATAAATGATATGAAAAATCTGATTTCATTATGGAAGTAAAAAAAAGTAAGAAAATTTTTAACTTGTGTATGGGAAAAAAACCAGTAATTAGGGTGTTAACACGGCGGGCTATGGCGCAGCCTGGTAGCGCGTCCGTCTGGGGGACGGAAGGTCGCAGGTTCAAGTCCTGCTAGCCCGACCATGTGAATTTCTATTATATTGTATTGGAAGTATTGTAAATGAACGGAGTTCTCCCAAATCAGGAAATAGAGAAACTCATTGAAGTTGGTTCAATTACGTCAGATGTTCCAATAGACCCTGAACAAATACAACCTGCAAGTCTAGATTTGAGGCTAAGTGGTAAAGCGTTTCGTATAAGAGCATCTTTTTTGCCCGGAAGCCGTGAAAAAGTTGAAGATCGATTAAAATCTTTAAAAATGCATGAAATTGATTTAAGAGACGGTGCAGTGCTAGAGAAAGGGTGTGTTTATTTAGTACCGCTCCTCGAAGAACTAAATTTATCACAAGATATCCAGGCTGCAGCCAACGCTAAAAGCTCAACCGGGCGCCTCGATTTATTAACCAGGGTAATTACAAACTCCGGGGAAGAGTTCGATCGGGTTTCCAGTGGATATTGCGGCAAACTATACGCGGAAATATGCCCCCGCTCTTTTTCGGTATTAGTGCGACAGGGAATGAAACTCAATCAAATCAGATTTAGAAATAAAAATACGACTTTGAATGATGAAGACTTAACAGCTCTTCATGCTAAAGAAAAATTAGTACCTGGAAACGCTATAATTGATGACGGACTTGGATTTTCAGTAGATTTAAGACCATCACAAGGTGACTTGGTCGGTTACAGAGCAAAACCACACACTGGAATAATTGATCTAGATCTAATTGATTACTACGATCCAGCGGAATTTTGGGATGAGATAAAAACTTCACAAGGTGAGATAATTTTAGACCCCGGTGCATTTTATATTTTGGTTAGTCGTGAGAGTGTTCACATACCGCCAGAATACGCTGCGGAAATGGCACCATATGTCGCCATGGTTGGCGAATTCAGGGTTCATTACGCCGGCTTTTTTGATCCAGGTTTTGGTCACAATGCAGCAGGTGGATCAGGCGCGCGTGGCGTATTGGAAGTAAGATGCCATGAAGCCCCATTTGTATTGGAGCATGGTCAAGTTGTAGGACGTTTGATATATGAAAAAATGTCCAAGCGACCTACAAAACTATATGGTCAAGGGGTAAAATCAAATTATCAAGGTCAACGACTAAAATTATCAAAACACTTCAAGAAAAGTTTCTGAGTTTTTAATACTCAAAGAGTTGTTTTTATTCCTCAAAAAGCTCAGGCTGATCTAAATTCTCTGATAAACCTTGATCTTCTTTATCGATCCCTTCCCCAGTGTCTTTAACATTTGGGATAGTACTTTCGAGCAAACCAGCAGACTTCAATTCCTTAAGACCAGGCAGATCTTTTGCACTCTCTAGCCCAAAGTGATCCAAGAAATGTTGAGTGACAACAAAAGTAACTGGCCTTCCTGGAGTCATTTTTCGTCTGCCAAATTTTATCCAATCCATCTCTAAAAGTAAATCAACAGTACCCTTAGAAACTCCAACACCTCGGACCTCTTCAATTTCTAACCTTGTCACAGGTTGATGGTAAGCAATTATAGCTAATGTTTCCACTGCTGCACGACTCAATTTACGAGTTTCGATAGTCTCTTTTCTCATTAAAAAACTAAGATCAGCGCTAGTGCGCATCGCCCAACCATCACCAACTTTTACTAAATTAACACCGCGGCTACTATATTGCACTTTTAATTCATCTAGAGCAAATGCGGGATCAGATCCTTGCGGCATTCTGTTTTTTAACTCTGCAACTGTAACTGGTGTAGAGGAAGCAAATAGAATTGCCTCCACCATACGCCGTTGTTCAGGTATTGATGGAGCCTCGAAAAGGTTGGCTTGGTCAACTTCACCCATCTTGTGCTCACCTAACGATTTATTTGATTGATCACTCATTCAGTGGTCCTTTTCCTAAGCTCAATTTTAGCAAAGGTCTCTGTTTGTCTAAGTTCAACCGCTCCTGACTTAACTAACTCAAGAGTTGCTGCAAAGGTCGCAGCGGTAGCTGCCCTCACTCTCTTTGGCTCATTTTGCCATTCTTCTGGCAAAAAACTCATCAGATCGTTCCAATCTCCTGAAAATCCAAGCAACTCTCGCATTCTTTCTAAAGCACTCTCCATTGTGAATACACTTTCTCTATCCGCACTAAAAGGCTTGAAGTCATCACGTGTGCGAATCCGGGCATATCCCTGCATTAGATCGAGAAGGCTCAATGTATAGTTGATCGTACGTTTTTTCTCTAAAGCTTCAGGAATACCTCTTGAAAAAAAATCTTTACCGAGTTGATTTCGAGCAATTAATTTAGCGCCAGCGTTCCTCATCGCTTGTAATCGTTCTAGCCGGAATGCCAAGATGGCGCTCAATTCTTCTCCCGTTGGCCCATCATCATTCGGATCAGCCGGAAGTAATAAACGCGATTTGAGAAATGCAAGCCAAGCGGCCATTACGAGATAGTCAGCAGCCAATTCTATCCGTAATTCTTTTGCTTTTGCTACAAAATCTAAATACTGGCTAGCCAGCTGAGAAATAGAAATTTTAAGTAAGTCTACTTTTTGGGTTCTGGATAAAGTCAGTAACATATCCAGAGGCCCCTCGAAACCATCTACATTGACGACTAAATTTTCCGGAGAATTTTCAGAGATATAATCATTTTCTGTAAAAAATTCTAAGTTCGGTGTGTTACTCATACTTCACTCTTGCGGACCCCTTAACAAGGCTGATCTTTCAGAACAAAGATGTCAAGTAATTGCATGGAAGAATCCGTAAATTAGAAAAATTTACTCAAGAGATTCTCTTAATTCACTTTGCTATTACGGGCACACAGTTTTCTTGAGATATGACCGCAGAACAAAAGCGGCTAGCGTCATCAATATTAACAAAGCCACCTAATCTTAAACGGTATATCTCGGCACCATTTCTTTTAATACGTTCGACATATTTTGGCCTACCAGCCAAAATAACTGAAAGATTTTTGGAAAGCCTATCCCATTCCTCAAAAGCTACTGTTTCTGTTGGGAATGTTCCAAATTGAACCACCGCAAGGCCTGTCTCAACAGAAGCAAGAGCTGGACGAATGACAGTCTCAGTAGTAGACATACTTACTTCAAGTAACGAACCTGGTCTAGGCCTGGGTTTTATTTGTTTGAATTTATTGTTTTGCGCAAAAGCATTGCCTATTAAATTATCAGCGCTTGGCTTCAAAGCTAGAGCAAGGGCGGCAGCCACTAATTCAGATTGATTTTCAGTGATAGTATAATTCGCGGTATTAGTTACTGTATTGACTGGTTCGAATGAAATTTCTTTCGAAAGATTGGGCTCAATTATCCCTACATGAATTTGATTTTTTAGTGTAGCTTGCCTATCAATTATCTTTTTTTGTCCTACAGCCTGAAATATCGTTATATCGTCAGGGGTTAATTTTTCGGTGCTAGGGGCTAATTCTACTGCCTGAGGATTGGGTGGTAATTCTTGTGAGGCAATCTTCGTCACAGCTAATTCAATGTTTTCTGCCTCAATACCCCCTGGGGTATCCGGAGCGACCCTTAGTGGTCCCGGTTGAGCCGCGACAATTGGTATTCCGTTTATATCACGAGAAATGATATTGTATGCCCAATAACCTGCCCACAATATCAGATTTAAACTTATTATAGCACCAAATATTGAAAAAATAGATAATTTGCTGTTTTGGATATCTTTATTTGAATTCCCTACAGCGCTGGCTGAATAAAGCTGCTCAGTCATTAAAACCTCTCTTCGCTGGGTTATCCCAGCACCTTGCCTCATAAACCGCAGAATTATCGTTTTTACATTTTTTCTGCTGGTTCTACTCCCAGAATAGCAAGCCCTGAGGAAATAACAATAGAAACTGCACGGGCAAGTGCAATTTTGCCCTGAGTTTTTACTAAATTATCATTGTGCAGAAACCTAAGGTCCCGATTGTCGCTACCTTTACTCCAATGAGCGTGTAACTGGGACGATAAGTCAAAAAGGTAAAACGCAATTCTATGCGGCTCATATAAACGAGCTGCCACCTCAACAAGCCTGGGCCACTCAGCGATCTTTTTAATAAGACTCAATTCTGAGGAATGTGTAAGATCAGCTAAATTTATCTCGGATAGAGAGCGATCTGAAATATCAATATTCAATTCCTCTGCCTTACGAATAACTGACTTTATTCGCGCATGTGCATACTGCACATAAAAAACCGGATTTTCGCGACTTTGCTCTAATACTTTTTGAAAGTCAAAATCTAGTGCTGCATCATTTTTTCGAGTAAGCATAACAAATCGAGTTACGTCGGGCCCAACCTGCTCAACCAGGTCTCTAAGCATCACAAAATTACCTGCACGCTTAGACATTTTAAACGGCTCGCCATTTTGATAAAGTTTTACTAGCTGACATAGTTTAATATCCAACGTTACTGCCCCATTAGAGAGAGCAGAAACTGCGGCTTTCATTCTTTTTACATAACCGCCATGATCCGCTCCAAATATATCTATTAAGAGATCAAAACCTCGGGTTATTTTATCAAAGTGATAGGCTATATCTGGAGCAAAATATGTCCATGTACCATCAGATTTTAAAACTGGCCGATCTACATCGTCGCCATGCAGAGTGGATTTAAATAATGTTTGCTCACGCGGCTCCCAATCTTCTGTCTTTTTGCCCTTAGGAGGCTCTAAAATCCCTTTATAAATGAGCCCATTATTGCTTAGGCGATCCAATGCAGCCTCTATTTTTCCACTGTCATAAAGAGATTTTTCAGAAAAATAGGTATCCATTTCTATACCCAGAAGATCTAAATCCGACTTAATTAAGTCCATCATCGCCTGAACAGCGTAATCTCTGAATTCAGGAAGCCACTCATCCTCAGACTTTTGTAAATATGCATCTCCAACTTTGTCTTTTAGCTTTAGTGCAATTGGTCTCAAATAGTCTCCCGGATAAGTCCCATCCTCAAATACAACCTCCTTGCCAAATGCTTCCTGATACCGGAGGAAAACAGACCTAGCCAAAACATCTACTTGAGTGCCACCATCATTAATATAGTATTCTCGGGTTACTTCATAACCAGAATATGATAGAAGACTTGCGAGGGCATCACCAAAAACGGCGCCTCTAGTATGGCCTACGTGAAGTGGGCCTGTCGGGTTAGCAGAAACAAATTCTACGTTTACCTTTTTTGAGGATCCGATATTAGACCTACCAAAATTTATGCCATTTAATAGTACGCAAGAGAGTAAACTGTGCCAGCATGGCTCACTCAAACTGATATTTATAAAACCAGGACCAGCTATATCTACCGATAAAACGATTTCATTCTGTGACAATGACTCACTTATTATCTTAGCTAGTTCCCGCGGTTTAGTTTCTACTGACTTTGAAAGAACCATCGCAGCGTTCGTTGCCATATCCCCATGACGAGAATCTTTAGGTGGTTCTACCGTAATTTGTGAAAAATCTGTATCAGCAGGCAAAATACCTTGAGTTGACAGATCATGTAAACTGTCTATCAAAATTTCACGAACATGCGTAAATAAATTCATATTTGCTTAAACCCTTTAATACCTTGTGTTTATCAAGCTACGGAAAAAGTTCAATGCTCTATCAGGACCAAGTTAAATTTTAAGAAGTCTTAATCGGCTTACCAAATATCTTTTCATATTGAGAAATTGCAAATCGATCTGTCATTCCTGCTATATAGTCACAAACTAAGCTTACTATATCGGCATCACAGTAAACAGAAATAAGATCCTTCTGCCACTTTTTAGGCATCAAATTTGGATCGTTAGTGTAAGCCGCAAAAAGCTCTTTAACAATCTTTGTAACTTTCTCTCGCATCTGCAAAACACTTGACGCCCTATACATCCGTTCAAAAAGGAAACTTCTTATTATATCCAAATTCCTTTCTAGTTCATGAGAAAAACTAATAACCTGGAAACCAGCTTTCCTAAAATCATCTGGCGAAGTGGGTACCAGTTTAGCGAAAGTCTTTTGCGCTTCTTTAAGAACGTCATCAACTAACATACCCAAAAAACATCTTAATGCCTCATGTTGTCTTCGGTAATTATCAATTTGTGGATACTTCTTATCCACTGACTGAAAGCATTCACTTAACAAGGGCAGTGATGTTAACTCTTCGATGCTAAAAAGCCCCGCCCTTAGGCCATCGTGTAAATCGTGACTGTTATATGCAATATCATCTGATATTGCGGCTACTTGAGCTTCCGCGCTAGCATAATCAAACAAATCTAATTTATGTAACCTGTCATAATGCTCGATGTACCTTGGAACCTCTTTCACTAGAGGGCCATTGTGCTTAACTATACCCTCCAAAGTCTCCCAACTGAGATTTAGCCCATCAAAAGCGGCATAGTGGCGCTCAATAAATGTTACAAGTTTTAATGCATGTGCATTGTGATTAAAACCTGAGTGCTCTGACATTAGACTATTTAAGGCTTCCTCTCCTGTATGCCCAAAAGGCGGATGACCCAAGTCATGTGCTAAAGAAATTGCTTCGGTCAACTCTGAATTTAGTCCTAATACACCCGCAATAGTCCGAGCAACCTGTGCAACCTCGATTGTATGTGTTAACCTCGTTCTGAAATAGTCGCTTTCGTGTTCAACAAAGACCTGAGTTTTGTGTTTTAAACGACGAAAAGCGCTGCAATGAATAACTCTATCCCGATCACGCTGAAAGTTATCACGGAAACTACTTTTATTTTCATTATGCAATCTACCCATGCTTTGTGCAGGGTTTGATGCGAAGTTTGACTGCATTTTTCTGAAGATTCCTTGTAAATTGAGTGATTACAAATTATAGTATAGATCTCTTGTATGCCATATAATATTGGAATTTAATCGATGTATCTACCACCAAAAGTCACACGCAGAGCATTTGAACGTTTGAATGAAATCAATGCCGCGAATGAAGGAAAGGCTTTACGAATTGCTGTAGAAGGTGGTGGTTGCTCCGGATTTCAATACGAAATAAGTTTGGGAAATCCAACAGCGGAAGACCTGGTAATAGAGGAAGGCGGAGAAAAAGTTATTATTGACTCAGCTTCTCTCCCATTTTTGGAAAATGCTATTATTGATTATTCCGATGAATTAATTGGTGCCAGATTTGTGATCGATAACCCTAACGCGACTAGCTCATGTGGTTGCGGTACTAGCTTTTCAATTTAAAGAAGCAATCACGGTGAAAATTGCCAGCTTTAATATTAATGGAATAAAAGCAAGAGAAAAGGCTTTAATGACTTGGCTTGAAGAAGCTCGGCCAGATGTAGTTCTGATGCAAGAAATAAAATCAGTTAGCGAAAAATTCCCATCAAACCTATTTGAGGATGTTGGTTATAACGTAGCAGTTAATGGACAAAAATCATTTAACGGTGTTGCCATTATTTCAAAACTTCCTCTTGAGGACGTTGTGACCGAATTACCAGGCGACAGCACAGATGATCAAGCTCGTTGGTTAGAAGCCACAATTGTGGGAGATCACGCAATTCGCATGTGTAATTTGTACCTTCCAAATGGAAATCCTACACCTGGGCCCAAATATGATTATAAACTAAAGTGGATGCATAGACTTTACCAAAGAGCTAAAGACCTTATAGATAGTGAGGCGCCAGCATTTATGGCAGGTGATTTCAACATCATTCCCCAACCAGAAGATGCAGCAAATATAGACAATTGGGAGAAAGACGCGCTGTTTTTACCAGAAAGTCGAGCCGAATTCAGGAAAATAATTAATTTAGGTTATACAGATGCTTTCCGGGCAAAAAATTTTGGTTCAGGAAACTACAGCTTCTGGGATTATCAAGCTGGTGCCTGGGACCGCGATGATGGAGTGAGAATAGACCATTTTTTACTCACTCCTCAATGCGCTGATTTATTGGAAAACTGCAAAATTGATAAACATATCCGATCTGGAGAAAAACCGTCTGATCACGTCCCAATCTGGATTGAACTCAGTATTTAATCTTACTTACAATAATCAATGCACTGGATCAGCTAGAGTAATGTTTATTTGTAACGTTATGATCATAGATCCAGTTAAAACGCTTTACAAGAAGATGTGGAAAGAACTTACTCAAGAACCGCAATGAAACTTGGAAAACCCTTCTAGATATTATGTTTGATAAATGAAAGATATGCGCATTTTTTGTGGATGCGAGTACTACTCGCCTTACACGTGGAAACCTTTCACGTCGGAACTCTTTGAAAGCAACAAATGAATTTGAAAATTCAAAGATTTTAGAAGCAAGCACGAAGCTATCTTCAATTGCCATTGCAGCCCCCTGAGCCAAGAATGGCAAAGTGGGATGAGCAGCATCTCCGATCAAAATCACTCGGTCGTTGTACCAACTTTGTTTCAGGGGATATCTAAATAATCCCCACTTATATACATTTTCTATTGAGGATATAACTTCAGCTGTTCCACCAGAAAAATCCTTGAAGTTTTCTTTTACTACTTTTGGGTCTTCAAGATGTTTCCATCCATCCGGCTGCCACTCATCTTGCTCCTTAATTAGAACTAAATTCAGCTCACTTCCATCTTTAATCGGATAGCTCACCAAGTGCCTTTTAGGAGCTAGTGTAACATGAGAAAAATCACCCTGATTGATTGAATTCGGTACAATTGATCTCCAAGCAATTTGACCAGTAAATACGGGTTTAGCCTCATCAGCAATGGTTTTTCGAACATTGGAATGCAAACCATCTGCTCCAATTATTAGCTCAGCAGATAATGCCTTCCCATCTGAAAATATAGCTTTTCTATTAACTATTTTCTCTAATTTTTTATTGAAGTAAACTGGAATTTCCAATTTTTTACAGGCTGCATAGAGGACCCCAACTAAATCCGCTCGATGGCAAAAGTAAAACAAGTCATTACCTTTGAATTTCATGTAATCAAATAGCGCAAGCTGTCGGTTTGATTTATAGTCAAAGACCTTCACACCATGACAGCGTATCGAGACCGAAGAAATCTCTTTCAAAACTCCTATCCTGGAGAGTACTCTGTTTGCATTTGGGCTAAGCTGAATGCCCGCACCGGCAGTTATGATTTCCGGGGATCTCTCGTATATGCTTGCTCTTATACCATAGTGCCTCAAACTGATCGCAGCGGTTAGGCCAGCTATCCCGGCTCCTACAATAATAATATGTTTCGAGTTTTCCAGCATCAAGACTAGAAAATATCAAACTATATTTCTAATCGTCTCTGTGCACTTTTTCGCTACGTTCATGACGTTCTTGAGCTTCGAGCGTCATTGTTGCGATTGGTCTTGCATCAAGCCTTTTGAGTGAGATCGGCTCGCCAGTCATTTCACAATAGCCGTATTCACCCTCATCGATCCTGCGAAGCGCGGCGTCAATTTTAGAAACTAACTTTCTTTGTCTATCTCGCGTTCTCAATTCAAGCGCTCTATCGGTTTCTTCACTGGCCCGATCCGCAATATCGGGAATATTTCGTGTGTTATCCTGGAGCCCTTCAATAGTCTCCTTGGAATCAGACATAAGATCATTTTTCCAAGTAACGAGTTTACGTCTAAAGTATTCTAATTGACGATCATTCATAAACGGCTCGCCCTCGACTGGACGATAATCTTCGAAAAAAACCTTATCCTGTTTCATGCTTTGTCCCCCAAGCAGTTCATAAATCCAAAACTTGACCAATATCTAGATATGTAATTAAACCTATCTCTGGCGAAGTAAAGCAATTGGATTAAAATGTCACTAGTCAAAAATGAAGATTGAACGTTTTTTATTTATGTGCAAAAGATCTCGTTGTTTTACTGGTTGGTAGTTTTGAGAAGAAGGTGATCTGAATGAAGTTTGACGGCACTCAGAATTATGTTGCAACTGAAGATTTAAAAATTGCTGTGAATGCAGCAGTTACTTTGGAGCGACCTTTGCTTGTTAAGGGTGAGCCAGGTACTGGAAAAACCGAGCTTGCAAAACAAGTAGCAAGCTCTCTGGGCCTACAACTTTATGAATGGAACATTAAGTCAACAACTAAAGCCCAACAAGGTTTATATGAGTATGACGCTGTTTCACGCCTGAGAGATAGCCAGTTGGGTGATAAAAAAGTCGAAGACGTAAGAAACTACATTAAAAAAGGGAAACTATGGCAAGCTTTTGAGTCAAAGGAAAAAGTTGTTTTGCTTATTGATGAGGTTGACAAAGCCGATATCGAATTCCCTAACGATCTTTTACAAGAACTAGATAAAATGGCTTTTCACGTATATGAGACAGGCGAGAACGTAAAAGCGATAAGAAGACCAGTGGTTATTATTACCTCAAATAATGAAAAAGAACTCCCTGATGCGTTCCTGAGACGCTGTTTTTTTCATTACATTAGGTTTCCTGATCAAGAAACATTAGAAAAAATAGTTCGAGTGCACTACCCCAATATAAAACAAAACCTTTTGTCGACAGCACTGGCACAATTCTTCGAGTTACGTGAGCAGCCTGGATTGAAAAAGAAACCTTCAACCTCGGAGGCATTGGATTGGTTAAAGTTATTATTGGCAGAAGATCTGAGTGCAACTGATCTGACAAAGCAAGGTAAAAACGCTTTACCTCAGTTGCATGGAGCACTCTTAAAAAATGAACAAGACGTACAACTTTTTGAACGCCTAGCCTTTATGGCGCGAAATCAAAGATAATTTTGGGGAGAAGCCTATGTACCTATTATTTGGCATTTTTGGAGGTATTTGGGGTGCTAGATTAGCTAAAAAGCGTGGTGGCAAAACACTTGATATACTTCAGTACTCTGCTGGATACTTTCTATTTTATGCAATAATTGGTGTAATAATAACTGTTATTTTGGACAGAACGATTTTTTAAAAAAATGTTTATCAAATTTTTCGAAAATTTACGACAACACAAGGTGCCAGTGAGTTTAAGAGAATACTTAACATTTCTTGAGTCCGTATCACTTGAGCTTTGTACTTACGATGTTGATCACTTTTATTTTCTTGGACGCATAATAATGGTGAAGGACGAAAGGCATTTAGATAAATTTGATAGAGCTTTTTCAAGAACCTTTGCCGGTATTGAATCTTTATCAATCACAGACCTAATAGAGTCTTTGGATGTGCCTGAGGCTTGGTTGAAAAAACTTATGGAGCGAGTATTCGACAAAGAGGAATTAGAAAAAATTGAAGCGCTTGGTAGTTTTGAAAAGCTGATCGAAACTTTAAAGAAACGTCTCGAAGAACAAGAAAAACGCCACCAAGGTGGTAGTAAGTGGATTGGGACAGCAGGCACTTCACCCTTTGGTGCCTATGGATACAATCCTGAGGGCGTCAGAATTGGTCAGGACCGAAGTAGGCACCAGCGTGCAGTAAAAGTTTGGGACAAGCGTGAATTTAAAAATTTAGATGACACGATAGAACTTGGTACAAGAAATATTAAAGTAGCAATGAAA
Organism: Candidatus Salinivivens marinus; assembly: GCF_965655845.1. Taxonomy (NCBI): domain Bacteria; kingdom Pseudomonadati; phylum Pseudomonadota; class Alphaproteobacteria; order Rhodobacterales; family Paracoccaceae; genus Candidatus Salinivivens; species Candidatus Salinivivens marinus. The sequence continues at coordinate 39,041 of NZ_CBFHHX010000009.1, read as the reverse complement.
CGTCTAAGGCAGTGGGTGAGAAATGGTGCTGAGGATGAATTAGATCTGCAAGGTACAATTCGGTCTACTGCTGAAAAAGGTTACTTGGACGTTAAAACGCGACCTGAGAGACGTAATGCGGTGAAACTACTTCTTTTTCTAGATGTTGGTGGTTCTATGGATCCATATATCAGATTAGTTGAGGAACTATTTTCGGCGGCTCGTGCAGAGTTTAAAAACCTTGAACACTACTATTTTCATAATTGTCTTTATGAAGGTGTATGGGAAGACAACACTAGGCGTTGGGAAAAGAAAATAGACACTTGGGAAATTCTAAATACATATGGTTCTGATTATAAATGTATATTTGTAGGCGACGCATCGATGTCTCCGTATGAAATCCTTTATCCAGGCGGCGCTAATGAATATTGGAACGAAGAGTCTGGTTCGGTTTGGCTAGAGCGTGCACGAACTCAATGGCCATCTAATATCTGGATCAACCCCTTACCCGTTTCTCAGTGGCAATACACGCAATCAGTAGAAATTATAAAGGAAATTTTCCAATCAAGGATGTTCCCGCTAAATTTAAATGGAATAGACCAGGGCATGAAAACACTACGCTCATGAGTTGAAAATTGCTGACCAAAGTATCATATCTAAAAGGATGATAAAGTTTGTCCCCATAATATTGCCTCTGGTATATGGTTTGGTGATGTTTCGGTTATCAGCTTGGAGGTTGAACCGAACCCTTAAAAATCAATCAAGCTTGTTAGCAGATAAACAGCTCCTTAAACCAATTCAATTGCTGGCTAATGCACTTGATTTAGAAAGCATATCTGTAAACATCTATGAGATCGAACCAGTGAATGGGCTGGCAGCGCCCGATGGAAAAATTTTCATAACAAGGGGGTTTTATAATAAATTTACATCCGGTGAGGTAACTGGGAATGAACTCGCATCCGTGATCGCACACGAATTAGGTCATGTGGCCTTAGGACACACAAGACGACGCATGATAGACTTTTCAGGTCAAAATGCTCTTAGGATGGCTTTGGGCAGCATTCTTTCAAGGGTTTTACCAGGTGTAGGCGGAATTGTGGCCAACGTGCTTTCAAATCTTTTGATGGCTCGTTTGTCTCGAGCAGATGAGTTCGAAGCTGATGAATACGCATCTGCAATAATGATTAAATCTGGGATAGGTGTCAAACCGCAGATCTCCATGTTTGAGAAATTAGAAAAATTAAGCGGAAATAACGGTAACTTACAGCCCGCTTGGCTGCTCAGCCATCCCAAAACCAACAAACGGATTGAGAAAATTCAAGAAAATGTATCAAAATGGGATGCAAACAAATAGTATATAAAATTGGTTAATTTATGCGTTTTTGTAAGTACCGATACGCGCTAATAGCATTTTGGTAGACCCGTCTTTTGTAGCAGCACTTTTTTTGCCTGCAATAATTTGAGTAAGTTCTTCCGCCAAAACTTTACCTAACTCGACGCCCCATTGATCAAAGCTGTTAATTCCAAGAATTATTCCCTCAACAAACACACGATGTTCGTAGAGTGCTATAATTTTTCCAAGAGTTGATGGGTTAAGTTTAGAATAAACTAGTGTGGTCGAGGGTCGGTTTCCTGGAAATACTCGATGAGATGCAATAGCTTCAATTTCTTGCTTATTTTCCTCATTTTTGGCCATTCTTTCGATAACCTCCGGTAAAGAAAGCCCAAGCATTAATGCCTCCGACTGGGCAAGGCAATTCGCAACCAAAATATCATGATGTTCGACAAGATAGCCTTCATTTCCCATGGCACCTACCAAAAACTCGCATGGAACAATCCTGGTTCCCTGATGGATCAATTGAAAAAAAGCATGTTGCCCGTTTGTGCCAGGCTCGCCCCAGACAATCGGACCCGTGTCATAATTTAATTTTTTACCCTCTATAGAAACATTTTTTCCATTACTTTCCATCTCTAATTGCTGCAAGTAGGCAGGTAATTTGGATAATCTTTGTTCGTAAGGCAAAACTGCTCTAGTGTGGTAACCACAAATCTGGTTATGCCAAATGCCTACTAAAGCAAGCATAATTGGCATATTTCTTTCGGCTGGAGCATCCATGAAATGCTGGTCCATTTCAAAGGCTCCCTCAAGAAATTCGTCGAAGTTCTTTACCCCAATTGCGAGCATCAATGACAATCCAATAGGGCCCCAAATCGAGTACCTTCCTCCAACCCAATCCGCAAAATCAAAAACACGCTCCTTTGGAATACCGAAGGCTTTGGTATTACTTACTGAATTTGAAACAGCAACAAACTGATTGGTGGGATTTGGAACTTCGCGTGACATCCAACTCAAAGCTGTGTGTGCGTTCGTCATAGTCTCAGTGGTTGTAAAAGTTTTTGACGCAACAATTATTAAAGTTGTTTTAGGATTAAGGTTTTTCAAAATGTCATGTATCTGAGCGCCGTCAACATTGGAAACAAAATGACATTTCGGTCCACTATGATAGGCGGCCAATGCTGACGTAGCCATAAGCGGACCTAGATCTGATCCACCGATGCCTATGTTAACAACATCAGTAATAGGGCCACCTAACCCATTAAATTCTCCTTCATGTATACTTTTTGTAAATACCCGCATTTTTTTAATAGTTTCGAAAATTTTTGGCATCACATTTTCACCGTCAGAAAAGATCTTTGTCTCTGATTTATTCCGCAATGCCATATGAAGCACGGATCTATCTTCGGTTTTATTTATCTTGTCTCCAGAAAACATTGCATTCTTAAACTTTTCGACCTTTTGAAGTTCCACAAGTTTTAAAAGCTCTGCACGACATTCGTCATCAATTTGGGTTTTAGAATAATCAAAAAGGAGATCCCCTAAATCCACTGAAAAATCCATAGCTCGTTTCGGATCATCGAATAGAGAAATTATTGACCTAGAACTTTTTTCTTTCCAAAGTCTTTCTAACTTCTTGAACATTTCATTCTCTCAAATTATTCAGTTTTCTATTCGGCCCAATGAACGACGGCGCCATCTAAAACGGCACTAACCGGTGCAGATAAAGGATCAAGAAACATTGCTTCATCAAGAACCCTCTTCTTATCTACACCAAAAAACACCAAATGTTTTTCTTGCGAGGAATTTAGAACTCTCGCAGTCAAAGAGATTCGAGGTTCAGGTATCCCCGGAGCTGATACAGCAACCACGTTCGGAGCATCTTTACTTAAAGCAAGCCCCAAATTTTTTGATCCCGGGAAAAGTGATGCGGTGTGCATATCTTCCCCCATACCCAGAAGAGCGACTGACAACGGAAGAGTAGGCTCAATATCTTTATTAATACGCAAAATACCCTCTTCTGGACTTGCAAAATCAGCGTACATAGGGATAAATCTCGCTTTTTTTGCCTCATTCTTGAAAAGTGTCTTCATTATCAATCTGGTATTTGATCTTTCGTGAGAATGAGGAACCCATCTCTCGTCTCCCAGAATGACGTTCACCCTAGCCCAATCTAAGTAAAATTCAGAAAGTTTTTCTAAAATAGGTCCAGGTGTTGTACCGCCTGGCACCGCAAATGTAATGGTTTCACGACCGTCTAACGCAGTAATTAAGGCACCCGATATTTTTGCTGCAACTTTCTGAATTAATTCTTCTCGTTCGTCATACTTTATTATCTTCTTCATGATATTTCGCGCCATTTTCTTCCATCTTTATGCATGAGCATCATAGAGTCTTCAGGGCCAGAGCTTCCAGCATCGTAAGAGATTGGCGAAGTACCTTTACTTACCCATTGATTAATCACCGGGTCTGTCCAAGACCATGCTGCCTCAACCTCATCGCCTCGCATAAATAGCGTTTGGTTACCTCGGATAACATCCATAATAAGCCTTTCGTATGCATCTGGAACTGCACCAATCTCAGGACCTAGAGCCTCGGCGAAAGTCATATCCAAAGGAACATCAATCAGTCGCATACCACCAGGTCCCGGCTCTTTTATAGTGAGATCCATTGTCATCCCTTCATCGGGTTGCAACCTGATAACGAGTGCATTTCTATGACTTCCCGCATCTGGGCCAAAAATTGAATGGGGTGTTTCTTTGAAAACTACTGCTATTTCAGAACATCTTGCTTTTAATTTTTTACCAGTTCTTAGATAAAAAGGAGTACCAGCCCAACGCCAATTGCTGATTTGAACTTTAAGTGCAATAAAACTTTCTGTTTTTGAACGAGGGTTTTCTACAGCCTCAAGATAACCCTTTTCTGTGCCCACAGCACTATATTGCCCACGAACAATATCTTTTGAATTAATTGGATCTAAAGCACGTATAACTTTCAACTTTTCATCGCGCACTGCATCTGGTGAAAACTTAGCTGGTGGCTCCATCGCAATTAAACAAAGCAGTTGCATAAGATGGTTTTGTACCATATCCCGCATGGCACCAGCTTGGTCATAATAACTACCACGCCCCTCTACCCCTACTGACTCAGCAACAGTGACTTGAATATGATCGATGTACTGAGAATTCCACAGCGGTTCAAATAACATATTTCCAAAACGAACAGCCATCAGGTTTTGAACCGTTTCTTTGCCTAGGTAGTGATCAATTCTGTATATTTGCTCCTCGCTAAAATGTTCTTTTAGCACTGCATTTAAAGCACGAGCTGAGTTTAAATCTCTGCCAAAGGGTTTTTCCAATACTATTCGTGAACTTTTGGATGAAATTGAATATTGGTGCAACTTTTCAGCTAAAGGACCAAACAAGGACGGCGATACTGAAAAATAAAAAGCTTGTATTGCATCTTTTCGAACTATTTCTGCTAAATCTGACCAGCCAAGGTCACCTTGAGCATCTATTTGTACATATTGGATTTGTTTGATAAAACTTTTCAATTCACCTGACGCCGACAGCTCTGGCTCAAACTCTTGTAGTGCGGCAATAACTAAATCTTGGTAGCCACTAGTGTCAAATTCTGATCTTGCAACCCCTATAACATGCGCATTATCTGGCATCTGACCCGCAACAAACCTTCGAAAAAGACTTGGCAAAATTTTTCTTCTGGCAAGGTCACCAGTTCCACCAAAAACCACAAGATCGAAGGCTTTAACTGGGATCACACGTGAGACCATTTTTTACTCCTAAAAACAATACCCGACTGTATAGTAAACCACTCGAGCTCAAATAACACCCCATATACAGGCAATGCTCATGTTAGCGCTAACTATTAACGATTTATTACTGAAAAGGTAATTTGTCCATAGGAACTCTTTACAATTAAAAATAAAGGATTTTTTAGTAAAAAAAGAACATATTTTACGTAAGTATCTTTTACTCGGTCTGCTACCTAGTTATAAAGCAGTGAAATTTAAAGATAGGATTATTAATGGTTTTCCGACCTAAGTCAGATTTTCTAAACATTATGATATCTCGTGGTTTTATTTCTGATTGCACCGACTATGAGGGGTTAGATCATCTTTTGAATTCGCAAATTTGTCCAGGCTATATAGGATTTGACGCCACAGCAAAATCTCTACACGTCGGCAGCTTAATGCAAATTATGATGCTTCGTTGGCTGCAAAAAACCGGAGGAAAACCAATTACATTGATGGGTGGCGGTACAACAAAGGTTGGAGATCCAAGCTTTAGGGCGGATGAAAGACCGTTGTTAAGCGATTCACAGATAGAGGAAAATATTTCAGGAATAAAAGGAATTTTTTCAAATTATCTTAATTTTGGAGAGAAGAATTCTGATGCATTAATGGTAAACAACTCGGAATGGCTCGATGATCTGAATTATATTCAGTTCCTTCGTGAAATCGGTGGCCATTTTTCTGTAAATCGCATGCTTTCATTCGAAAGTGTCAAATCAAGATTAGATCGAGAACAATCTTTATCATTTCTAGAGTTCAACTATATGATCTTACAGGCATATGATTTTTACGAATTAAACCAGCGATATGGATGTATACTGCAAATGGGTGGTTCCGATCAGATGGGAAACATAATAAACGGTATGGAATTGTCACGCCGTAAAGCAAACTCAAAAGTATTTGGTTTAACTTCTCCCTTACTTACAACTTCAGACGGCAAAAAAATGGGTAAATCTCAAAACGGAGCAGTCTGGCTAAATAAAGAAATGCTATCACCCTTTGATTTTTGGCAATTTTGGCGAAACACTGCTGATGCAGATGTTGGAAAGTTCCTTAAACTTTACACGGAAATTGACCTGATCGAATGTGAAAAATTAGGATCTCTGAAAGGCTCCGAAATTAATGAAGCAAAGTCTATTCTAGCAAACCAAGTAACCAAGTTATGCCACGGTGAAAAAGTGGCATCAGATGTAGAAAAAACTGCAAAAGAAGTTTTTGAGAAAGGTGGCGTTGGAAGCGATCTTCCATCATACTTCGTTTCGAAGAATGAAGTTGAAACTGGTTTGTCTGTGGCCCAATTATTGATGAAAACAGGACTGACTAAATCAGGAAAGGAAGCCAAACGCTTGATTTCAGAAAATGGAGCTCGTCTTAATGGAGTTTTAATCAGCGATACAAATCAGATTCTAAGTGTTCATGACTTTAATGAACCTTTAAAAATTAGTGCGGGCAAGAAAAGGCATGCTATTGTAACTCTTCAAAAATAATAGAACATGTAAGCCTGGAATTTATTGAACCATAGACGAAACTTTTGCCATAAAATCCGGAGCTCCTAAAACCGCTCCATTTGACCCTAGACCTAACTTAATGGTGTCAACGATTTCCATTCCCTCTACGACTTTACCCACTACTGTATATTGACCATTCAAAAAGTAACCTTCTTTGAACATTATGAAAAACTGGCTATTGGCGCTGTTTGGGTTTTGAGCTCTAGCCATACCAACTATACCTCTATCGAACGGTATATTCGAAAATTCTGCAGGCAAATCTGGCAGTTCTGATCCACCGCGCCCTGCCATAGCGATATTGTCTCCAACTTTACCGAATTGAACATCACCAGTTTGAGCCATAAAGCCTTCAATCACCCGGTGAAAAACTATACCATCATAGCTTCCATTAGATGCTAGGGTCAAAATTCTTTCGACATGCTGTGGTGCTACATCTTCAAAGAGGTCTACTACTACAGTACCGTTTGCTCCCTCACCCTTTATTGAAATTTCGAGTTTAGCCGCGTTGATGCTTATGGTCGAAAACATAAAAATAAAAAAAGACAGTAACAATCTATGCATCGGCAGCCACCACGACCGATATCATTTTATCTGGAGATGCCGGTGGCTCGCCTTTTTCAAGTGCGTCAACGAACTCCATTCCTGATATAACCCGCCCATAAACCGTATATTGCCGATTTAAAAAGTGATTATCGTTAAAATTTATAAAAAATTGACTATTTGCACTATCTGGGTTCGCACTTCTAGCTGCTCCAAGAGTGCCTCTATCATGGGGAATGCCTGAAAATTCTGCTGTTACATCCGGAAACTCTGAACCCCCACGGCCTGCCATTCTTATATCAAAATTTGACTCCATGTTGCCATATTGCACATCTCCAGTTTGCGCCATAAAACCTTCGATGACTCTATGGAAACAAACATTATCGTAAAGTCCTGACCTCACAAGGGTCTTCATTCTTTCACAGTGAAGTGGTGCAATATCTGGCAGCAGTTCTATCAGAACGGTACCACCTTTTACTTCCATAATAATTGTGTTTTCTGGGTCTTTTATATTGTCCATTTACGGCTCCTGTTAATTGTAGCTACGATACCTATGATGAAATTATTTCATTAACAAGATATCGTATTGAATAATTGCTAATTATTGAGGCATAAGAGCCCAAGTTTGAATTGAGGGGGAATATCAGTGGGCTGGAAAACGCTGGATCAAATGGAATTAGAAGGCAAAAGGGTTCTGACCCGAGTAGATTTAAACGTCCCGATCAAAGACGAAAAAATTTCAGACGATACGCGAATAAAAAAAATTATTCCAACCTTATCTCACATAATTAAAAGAGGCGGGCTTCCGATATTAGTTGCTCACCTTGGCCGACCGAATGGTAAGAGAAATCCACACTTAAGTTTTGCAAAAATTTTTGCTGACATAGAAAAATTAATCGGTTTGCCTTTAATATTTGCTGCCGACTGCATTGGAACTGCGGCCGAACTGGCTGTCAAATCACAGAAAACTGGTGGAGTTGTTCTACTTGAAAATACCCGTTTTCATGCAGGTGAAGAGAAAAACTCTATCTCATTTGCAAAATCATTGGCAAAACTGGCTGACATTTACTGCAACGATGCTTTCTCTTGCGCCCACCGAGCGCATGCATCCACCGAGGCGATTGCTCATTTGCTCCCAAATTGCTCTGGCAAGTTGATGGAACAAGAGCTACTATCTCTGGAATCTGCACTTACCAAGCCGGAAAGACCTTTAACAGCGATTGTGGGCGGTTCAAAGGTATCTACCAAGCTAGACTTACTCAACAATCTTATCCAAAAAGTGAATACACTGATACTGGGCGGTGGCATGGCAAACACTTTTTTAGCGGCTAAAGGGTTTTCAATTGGAGCTTCTTTAGCAGAACACAAAATGAAGAATAATGCTTGCATGATATTAGATACTGCCCAGAAAGCTGGATGTAAAATTTTACTGCCCTCAGATGTGGTAGTCGCAAAACAGTTAAATAGCGATGTTGAAAACTTTGTTGTTCCAGTAACCGATTGCCCGAGTAAGTTAATGATCTTAGATATTGGGCCTAAAACGCTAGAAAATGCTAAAGGAATTCTAGTAAACTCCAAAACCGTAATTTGGAACGGTCCACTCGGGGCGTTTGAAATAAAGCCTTTTGACCAGGCGACAAATATTCTAGCTAATTTTGTTTCAAACTTAAGTTACAATGAAAAGCTAATTTCTGTTGCTGGTGGTGGAGACACATTAGCGGCGTTAAGTAACGCTGAAGCCTCTGATGGATTTAGCTATCTGTCTACTGCTGGTGGCGCATTTTTGGAATGGATGGAAGGTAAAAAACTTCCTGGAATTGCAGCACTAGAATGAGAAAAATAATGGATAATTGGTTTTAAATAAATTTTAATTTATAGCGCTAACAGGATTGAATCATTTTCCGAGACTTCTAAGCTATTGTCCATCTTATGGTTTAAAAGGTTCAAATAAATTGAATAATGCACAATTGTTAAAAATATCAGCTGGTCAAGGGTTTATTGCAGCCCTTGACCAAAGCGGCGGATCTACGCCAAAAGCCCTAAAACTCTACGGCATAGAGGAATCAGAGTATGATAATTCCGAAGATATGTATGATTTAATTCATGAAATGCGCACACGAATTATAAAGTCAAATGCATTCGCTAGCCACAGGATTTTAGGAGCAATACTTTTTGAAAATACAATACAAAAGAAAATAGATAAAATACCATCTGCAATTTATCTCTGGGAAAAATTGAAAGTCGTGCCGTTTCTTAAAATCGATAAGGGCCTACTTTCAATAGACAACCAAGTGCAACTACTAAAGCCAATTGATGACCTTGAAGCTTCTTTGAAAATGGCAAAAGAAAACAAAGTGTTTGGTACAAAAATGCGCTCTGTAATAAATGGCGCAAATGAAACTGGCATCAAAGATATCGTAGATCAGCAATTTGATATAGCTTCAGAAATACTATCATATGGGCTTGTACCAATAATCGAACCAGAGGTGAGCATCACAATTTCTGACAAAAAAGTAGCTGAAGATCTGCTGTATGACAGCCTTAGGAGCAGGCTCGATCGAATTGGGACGAACAAACAAGTAATTCTTAAGCTGAGCCTCCCTGATCAAGACAATTTATACGAACCACTAACAAAACATCCCAACATATTGCGAATAGTCGCTTTAAGTGGTGGCTTCAAAAAGAACGAAGCCGTTGACAAGCTAATCCGAAATAAAAAAATTATCGCAAGTTTCTCAAGAGCTTTGGCGGAAGGCTTAAAAAGAAACGACCCGAAAGAAGAGTTTGATAAACAATTAGAGCAAACTATCCAAAGTATTTACGAAGCATCTCTGACTTAAGTTAAAAAAGGGGATTCACTTTTGATTAATTCTGTGCCATCCTTTGACCAAAAAGATACATTGAGGCAAAATGGCAGAACAAAGATCAAGCACACCTTGGGTCATTATTTGTGTTTTCACAATTTCTCTTTCATTGGGACTTTATTTTACCTTTGCAGCCGTGCAAGGCGATTTTGGTATCCTTCGTCGAGCTGAAATAAATCACGATATACAAAAATTACAGGCAGAATTAACGAGTTTGAATGTCGAAATAGCAGATTTAAAAAACCTGACGCGGCGTCTTTCCGATCATTACTTGGATCTAGAACTTTTGGACCAACAGGCCAGAGATATTCTCGGATACGTTAGATCAGACGAACTTGTAATCCAGTAGCAACATTACCATTTGAAATTGCATAAAAGTCATAGCTGATATGCTTTTGATTTTTTGCACTCGCACTTTGCAAAAATATATGTAATAAGTAGTTTAACGTTAAACTACTTATCGGAGAAAAGCTGATGGCTGCAAGCAAAGTCACTAAAAAATCTACTGATGAGAGCCATGACTTACTCAAATTTTATCGGGACATGCTCCTGATAAGACGCTTCGAAGAGAAAGCAGGGCAGCTTTATGGCATGGGATTGATAGGTGGCTTCTGCCATTTGTATATTGGTCAAGAGGCAGTTGTTGTTGGCTTAGAGGCAGCGGCCAGAGACGGCGATAAGAGAATAACTTCCTACCGAGATCATGGGCACATGCTTGCCTGCGGCATGGACCCTAATGGTGTTATGGCGGAACTCACTGGGCGCAGTGGAGGCTACTCAAAAGGCAAAGGTGGATCCATGCATATGTTTTCTAAAGAAAAAAACTTTTATGGTGGGCATGGAATTGTGGGGGCACAAGTACCTCTCGGTGCCGGCTTGGCCTTTGCAGATCGCTACCGAGAAAACAATTGCGTAACATTTACATATTTTGGAGACGGCGCAGCTAACCAAGGTCAAGTCTACGAAACTTTTAACATGGCAGCATTATGGAAACTTCCAGTAATATTTGTAATAGAAAATAATCAGTACGCTATGGGAACAGCCCAAGAGAGATCAACATCAAGCCCTGAAATCTATACAAGGGGTGAGGCATTTGGAATAAAAGGTGAAGCTGTTGATGGGATGGATGTAATAGCTGTAAAAACTGCAGGAGACAAAGCTGCAGATTATTGCCGTGCAGGTAAAGGTCCATATATCTTAGAGATTAAAACTTACCGGTATCGAGGACACTCGATGTCTGACCCTGCAAAGTATAGAACTCGCGAAGAGGTGCAGAAAATGCGAGCTCAAAGAGATCCAATAGAAGCAGTTAGAACTCTAGTAGTTTCAGAAAAACACGCCACAGATGAAGAAATCAAAACTATAGATAAAGAGATTAAAGAGATAATTAATGCATGTGCTGAATATGCAAAAGATAGCCCAGAAGTTTCCGCAGAAGAACTTTGGACAGACATATACGCTTGAGAGTTTAAACTATGACAACTGAAATTTTAATGCCAGCATTATCGCCGACTATGGAAGAGGGCAAGCTTGCTAAGTGGCTTGTAAAAGAAGGCGACAAAGTGTCAGCAGGAGATATTATAGCCGAAATAGAAACAGATAAAGCCACTATGGAATTTGAAGCAGTAGATGAAGGTATACTTGCAAAAATTATAGTGGCTGAAGGTACAGAAGGTGTATTAGTAAATTCACCAATTGCGACGATGGCAAACGAAGCAACCGAAAGCACGGTTGATGTACAGCCGATTGAGAAAAATGTTCAGACTGATGCTCCTTTAACCAGGACTGAGTTTAAAAGCCAAGAAACACCATTAAGCGGCATGAAAGCCGAATGGGGCACTGACATCCAAACCAAAACACAAACGGTCAGAGAGGCCATTCGAGATGCCATGGCAGAAGAAATGCGCCGTGATGAAACCGTGTATCTCATGGGAGAAGAGGTAGCGGAATATCAGGGGGCATATAAAGTTTCTCAAGGTTTATTGGATGAATTCGGCTCAAAACGTGTCATAGATACACCAATAACTGAGCATGGTTTTACCGGTATAGCAGTAGGGTCTGCATTTGCGGGGTTACGACCTATCGTTGAATTTATGACTTTTAATTTTTCTATGCAAGCGATCGATCAGATTATCAATTCCGCAGCTAAGACCCTTTATATGTCTGGTGGCCAAATGGGTGCGCCAATGGTGTTTCGAGGGCCCAATGGTGCTGCTGCTAGGGTTGGCGCACAACATAGCCAAGATTATGCCGCTTGGTATGCTCACATACCGGGATTAAAAGTAGTGCAACCATACTCAGCATCCGACGCTAAAGGTTTAATGAAAACAGCAATACGTGATGACAACCCGGTTATCTTCCTAGAAAACGAAATACTTTATGGAAAATCATTCGAAGTTCCACTTTTGGAAGATTACACGGTGCCTTTCGGCAAAGCCCGTGTTTGGTGCGAAGGTACAGATGTTACAATTGTGTCTTTTGGCATTGGAATGCAATATGCTCTTGAAGCCTCAAACCAGTTGGAAGCAGAAGGCGTGTCAGTAGAGGTTATCGATTTACGTTCGCTACGACCGATTGATTACGAAACAATTATAAATTCAATCGAAAAAACAAATCGATGTGTAACTGTTGAAGAAGGCTTTCCTATCGGTTCGATAGGTAACCATTTATCTGCTGTTATAATGGAAAGAGCATTCGACTATTTGGATGCTCCTGTAATTAATTGTACTGGGAAGGATGTACCTATGCCCTATGCTGCTAATTTAGAAAAACTTGCGCTAACTACTACAGCTGAAGTTATTAGTGCTGTCAAAAAAGTAATATATGAGTAAGGAGAAAACATTGGCTATCGAAGTTTTAATGCCAGCGCTTTCTCCTACCATGGAAGAAGGTACATTGGCAAAATGGTTTGTTAAAGAGGGAGACAAAGTTGAGTCTGGAGACCTTCTTGCAGAAATAGAAACGGACAAAGCAACCATGGAGTTTGAAGCTGTCGAAGAAGGAATTATCGAGAAACTTTTAGTTGCTGAAGGCACAGAAGGGGTTAAAGTAAATTCAGCAATTGCAACCTTAAGTGGGGAAGATAATTCGACTAGTAAAAAAATTGAAGAGCCTGCTGCTCCTAAACCAGTTATAACTGATGCAACCGAAAAAACTGCGAAAGACATTAAAAATAATTCAAGTTCTAAACCTAGAGACCGCGTTTTTATCACGCCTCTTGCACGTCGAATTGCAGAACAACAGGGAATTGACATAAAACTAGTTAAAGGGACTGGGCCTCACGGTCGAATAATTAAAAAAGATTTAACCAATATAAAATCAACATCTTTAGCTAAGGTTCTTCAAAAACCTGATGTCATAACTGCAAAAAATGTATCTCCAGATACATCAGATAGTTTTTCTTATGATGCGCTCTTGGAAATTTACTCAAATAGAAATTTTACAGAAATAGCATTAGATGGAATGCGCAAAACTATTGCATCTCGTTTGTCTGAAGCAAAACAAAATATTCCTCACTTCTATTTAAGGAGAAGTGTAGAAATGGAAAATCTTTTAGATTTTAGACAAAAAATTAATAAAAAATTGTCGGATAAAAATATAAAAGTAAGCATTAACGATATTGTAATAAAAGCATGCTCGGAAGCACTGCAAAGCAATCCTAATGCAAATGCAATATGGGCTGGAAATAAATTAATTAAATTCAAATCATCGGATATCGCTGTCGCAGTCTCCGTTGAGGGTGGCCTATTCACACCTGTAATTAAAGATAGTGATCAAAAAACTATTTCAAATATTTCGGAAGAAATGAAAGATCTAGCCTCCCGGGCTAAAGCTAGGAAACTAATGCCCACAGAGTTTCAAGGTGGAAGCTTCGCTATTTCAAATTTAGGCATGTTTGGTATAGAGAGCTTTGACGCAATAATTAACCCGCCTCATGCCGCAATCTTAGCTGTGGGTACTGGTAAGAAAAAACCAACTGTATTAGATGATGGATCCCTGGGTGTTGCTACAAAAATGGAACTGTCTTTATCAGTTGATCATCGAGTAATCGACGGTGTTCTTGGAGCTCAACTTTTGCAAACTATCGTCGATAATTTAGAGAACCCGATTGGGCTACTAAATATTTAATTCAAATTTCCGATAAACGAGTTACTTTCTTTTAATTATTTGATCCATACTGATCGATGGGTTAGTGCATCCAGCTGCGCCAACAACCTTCGCGGGAACACCTGCGACAGTTGTTTTTTCGGGCACATTCTGCAACACCACAGATCCCGCTGCAACCCGTGAGCAACTGCCAACTGAAATATTACCAAGCACTTTAGCTCCCGCCCCCAAAAGAACACCATCTCCTATATTAGGATGCCTGATTTCATCATCTTTACCCGTGCCACCAAGAGTTACAGAATGTAGCATAGAAACATTATCTCCCACCACAGCGGTTTCTCCAATAACAATTGAGTGTGCATGATCGATCATAATTCCTTTACCAATACGAGCACCTGGATGTATATCAATACCAAAGACTTCAGAACACCGCATCTGTAGAAAGTGAGCCATATCATTTCTACCCTTCTTCCAAAGCCAATGCGCAACTCTGTACGCTTGTAAGGCTTGGAATCCCTTAAAAAATAAAAGAGGTTGGAGATAAGTATTGCAAGCAGGATCCCTTTGATAAACAGCGACTATGTCAGCACGGCCAGCCATGGAAAGCTCACCCTCACTTTTATAAGCATCATCGCATAATTCACGCAGGATTTGCTCACTCATTTCTTGCGACGCAAGTTTAGAGGCTATTCGATAGGCCATAGCCTGTTCAATTGAACTGTGGTGAAGAATGCAGGAGTGAAGCGAGCCTCCAAGCAGTGGCTCCTTTTCAACGGCAGCTTTGGCTTCGATCTGAATTCTTTCCCAAACAGGGTCGAGTGCGTTTAACACTTCTTTTTTCTTACCCATAAGATTTCCTACTCCACTCAAATAATTACTGTTTCTTGAAGCTTTGCTCTCAGCCTTGTTAGATATATATAATATTATTTATTGATTTTCAAATTCAGTAGATTCTAACGATGCAAATCATTTAAAGATAATTCATGATTAATTATCGGTTTTTTCAATCTTTCGCCACTTTGCAACATTTATATTATGTTCTCGCAAATTTTCAGCAAAAGCATGCCCACCACTGCCATCTGCAACAAAATATAAATAGTTAGTTATATCGGGGTTCAACGCAGCATGTATAGAGGCCTTTCCCGGATTTCCAATTGGGCTAGGTGGCAAACCCTTGTTTACGTATGTATTCCAGGGTGTATCTTTTTTTAGCTCACTTCTGCGAAGCCCCCTACCAAGGACTTTTTTTCCTCTGGTAATTCCGTATACGACCGAAGCATCTGTTTGCAATGCTATTTCTCGCAATAATCGATTTACAAACACGGATGAAACTTTACCTCGTTCAGTTTTCAAGGATGTTTCTTTCTCGATAATTGAGGCTAAAATAAGTGCTTCCTGTTTTGTATTAATTGGAAGATTTGGCTGCCGAGCATTCCATGCTTCGTTCAGAATAGACGCTTGCCTTTCTTGCATTTTTTTAATTAATGCCTCTTTTGTCATACCTATAACAAAATCATAACTCGCCGGTGCAATAGTTCCTTCGTCAGGAATATTTTCTAACTTGCCCAATAAGAATTTTATCTCCGACAATGCCTTATATACTTGCCAACTCGACACCCCCTCGGCCAAAGTAACTCTAAACCTGGTGGAGTGCTCAGAGGCAAACTCATTAATTTTTTCATCTGCAAACTCATCAGAAATAAAATCGCCAACCTTAACCATCTTGCCCGTATTGGGATCAGTATCCCTTATTTCAATTTTTAGCGATGTTACACCAACACGGTAAATTATTTGATTACCACAATTACTAATGCCAGACTCAGTAAGTCGCTTTGATATTTCCGCCATTGAAGCGTTTTCGGGGACTAAAAAACTTCCAGCTTTGATTTTTCGCGACAAACCACTGGATTCCATGCCAACCCTAAAAACAAATTCTGAAGAAATTGCTTTATCATTAACCAAGTCTTGAACCACAGTGCGCATGCTGGTGCCACTTTTGACTTTGAAACAAATTGCATTTTTAAGTGGACCCTCTGCCACATATTGCGACTTACCCCAAATACCCATAGCGCCAATCAGGAAAAAGCCAAAAATCAAAACGGTTAGCATGTTCGACGCCAAAGAGCGTAACATTATTGCAGTTTACCCAAAAGCAATGAGGCATTAGTACCTCCAAAACCAAAAGAATTAGACAAAGCGTAATTAACTTCACATTCTTGATTCCGGTTGGCGACTAAATCAACTTGCGTCGTTACAGCTGGCTCGTCGAGATTTATAGTAGGAGGAACAACCTGATCGCGGATGGCTAATATTGAGAAGATAGCTTCTATAGCTCCGGCTGCTCCCAGGAGGTGTCCTGTCATCGATTTTGTCGATGACATTTTTACTTTCCCAACGGCATCACCCATTAATCTTTCAACCGCTGCAAGCTCAATAACATCAGCCATAGTTGATGTCCCATGAGCGTTAATGTAGTTAATATCCTCAGGATCGAGTTTTGCTTTTGATAAGGCGGCTCGCATAGCCCTCTCACCGCCTTCACCATTTTCTGACGGTGCGGTTATGTGATAAGCATCTCCGGAAAGGCCATAACCTAGTATCTCAGCATATATTTTTGCACCTCGAGAAACCGCATGCTCAAGTTCCTCTAAAACCACAATTCCTGAACCCTCACCCATTACAAAACCATCACGGTTCATGTCATAGGGCCGTGAAGCAGCCGTCGGCTCACTTTCAAATTTGGTTGATAATGCCTTACAAGCATTGAATCCAGCAATACCTATTTCTGATATTGATGCTTCTGCGCCCCCGGCTATCATTACATCAGCGTCATCGGTCATTATCAGACGAGCTGCATCGCCGATGGCATGTGCGCCTGTAGAGCAGGCTGTGACTACAGAATGATTTGGGCCTTTAAAACCATACTTTATGCTTACTTGGCCAGATATAAGATTAATTAATGCTCCGGGTATAAAGAACGGGGATACACGTCTTGGACCCTTTTCATGGATCAAAACGGCAGTTTCAGCAATTGAGTTTAAACCACCAATCCCTGATCCTATCATAACTCCAGTTCGTTCTAAGTCTTTTTCATTATTAGGTTTCCAACCAGCATCAGTAACCGCCTGTTCTGCGGCGGAAACTCCATACAGAATAAAATCATCCACTTTACGGCGTTCTTTTGGCTCCATCCAGTCATCGGGATTAAATGTCCCATCTGCCCCATCCCCAAAAGGAACCTCACAGGCATATTTTGTAGTAACTCTTGACGGATCGAATCTAGTAATTTTACCGGCGCCCGATTGACCAGCTATAAGCCTGGCCCAGGTGTCCGAAACGCCACAAGCTAATGGCGTTACTAAACCAAGACCCGTTACCACTACTCGACGCATGTTAATTCCTTTGTTTAAAGCATTTTAGAATACTTAATAACTCGACTAATGCTCGTTGAGCAAGGCCAGCAACAAAATCGCATAATAAAAAGCCCTTGTCCTATGACAAGGGCAGTAATCACTATTAACTTGAAAATACTAAGACGCGTCTTCGATAAATTTAACGGCATCGCCGAATGATTGGATATTTTCAGCGGCATCGTCTGGGATT
This sequence comes from Candidatus Salinivivens marinus, assembly GCF_965655845.1. NCBI lineage: Bacteria > Pseudomonadati > Pseudomonadota > Alphaproteobacteria > Rhodobacterales > Paracoccaceae > Candidatus Salinivivens > Candidatus Salinivivens marinus. Next base: position 21,293 of record NZ_CBFHHX010000009.1, on the reverse strand, counting down.
TCTATACCGAACTCTTCTTCAAATGCCATTACTAACTCAACTGTATCCAAACTGTCTGCACCTAAATCATCAATAAAAGACGCATTATCAACTACTTTATCTTCATCGACCCCTAGATGCTCGACAACAATTTTTTTCACGCGGTCTGAGATATCACTCATAGTATTTCCCTCATCAAATAATGGGCCAAGCCCGTTTCGCCCAGAATGGGCCGTTACATAGCCCAGCTAGTTTCTACATCCTAACTGGAAACTTGGCAATTCTGAAATTCTGCCCGATTTTATGAGCCGCCTATATCATAGCACGAGCAATTGGCAAACATTTTTACTTAATTTTTTTAAAAAATTAAAATCAAGCGGCACGATTTTAAAATTCTAACTTGCAAAGATTATCATCGCCTAGAGCTAGTATCCAAAGGGAATTAAAGCATCGCCATACCACCATTTACATGTAGAGTTGATCCAGTAATATAAGATGCTTCTTCGGATGCCAGATATAACGCAGCAAAAGCTATATCTGATACTTCTCCCATTCTTCCGGCTGGTATTTGCAATTTGATTGCCTCTTGTTGCTTCTCGTTCAACTTTTCAGTCATAGCAGTTTTTACAAAACCTGGCGCAATACAATTTACCGTTATGCCTCGAGAAGCTACTTCATTAGCCAAAGACTTCGACATACCAACTAGTGCTGCCTTGGAGGCAGCGTAGTTTCCTTGACCAGGATTGCCAGTAGAACCAACTACTGAGCCAATATTTACAATTCGGCCCCATCTCGACTTCATCATTCCTCTTAACACTCCACGACAAAGCCTCATAGTGGAAGTCAGATTTACCTCCAAAACACTAGCCCAGTCCTCATCTGTCATTCTTAAGAATAAATTATCTCTTGTTATGCCGGCATTATTTACCAAAATATCTACCGAACCCATTTTTTCCTGAGCGCCTTTATATAAATTTTCAACTTCAACGCCATTAGATAAATCGCAGCCCATTATTTGAACCCTATCACCTAAACTATTTGCAAGTTCCTCCAAAGGTTCCATGCGAGTGCCACTAATGGTTAACCTGGCTCCAGATGCGTGAAGCGTCTCCGCAATAGCCCTTCCAATTCCCCCAGAAGCACCAGTAATGAGTGCATTTTTACCATTTAAATTAAACATTATCTCATCTCATTTTGTGAAAGAATTACTTTTTTAACTTCTTCAGGTTTGGACACAGATGAACATGAAATAGAGCGATCAATCCGACGCACCATTCCAGAAAGTGCTCTTCCTGCACCAATTTCCCACATTTCTTTTACTCCATTACTCGCCATCCACTCAATTGACTCTCTCCACCTAACAACCCCAGTAACTTGTGCTACGAGCAAACTGCGAATTTCAACAGCTGAAGCTACTGCTTGCGCTTTTACATTAGAAACCACAGGAACCTCCGGGTCTGCTACAGAGGTATTTGAAAGTGCGTCTTCCATTTTTAGAGCGGCTGGAGCCATTAGCTCACTATGAAATGGCGCACTAACTGGCAGAAGCACTGCACGCTTTGCACCCATGTCTTTTGCAATTTCTATTGCTCTTTCCACTGCATCTTTGTGCCCAGAAACAACAACTTGAGAGGGGTCGTTATCGTTAGCCGCTTGACAAACCTCATTATCAGCAGCTTTTTTAGCTACCTCCACTAAATCGCTGTAGGTCAGACCCAAAATAGCAGCCATAGCGCCAATTCCAACAGGAACCGCGTTTTGCATTTCTCTGCCGCGAATACGAAGCAATTTGGCTGCATCGCCTATTGATAAAGACCCAGCCATGGCTAAGGCGGAATACTCACCTAAGGAATGTCCAGCCACGAATTTGGCGTCCTCTACTTTTAAGCCCTCAGACTCAAGAGCCCTGAAGGCCGCTAAAGTGGTCGCCATCAACGCTGGCTGCGCATTCTCTGTCAGTGTTAAATCATCTATTGACCCGTGCCAAATCAGATCGCTTAATTTCTCACCCAAAGCGTCGTCAACCTCTTCGTAAACAAGGCGCGACTGAGGATATGACTCAGCCAGTTCTAGACCCATCCCTATGAACTGTGCACCCTGCCCTGGTGCGATGAAAGCAAGAGCCATAAAAAATCTCCTTTTTGATAACGGCTTATATAAAGGGTACCTTATCCGCAATGTAAATCTTATTATTATGGCAGATGGAAACCAGACCAGAACATTCAAACCAAATAATTCAAAATCATAAAAAGCTTCTTTTCTAATTAAAATTTGGAATATTTACATAAGGCCATTTTGTGTGCTCATGCCATGCTTGGGCAATACTTAAAATATAGCCATCGGATCCTTTCGAGCCTATGAGTTGTATTCCGGCTGGCAAACCTGTTTTACCAAATCCAATTGGTATATTGACAACAGGCAAACCTAGCAAACCTGCTGGGATGGTTACTTGCATCCATCTGTGATAAGTATCCATTTTTTCATTTTTAATAGACACTGGATAAATTTCTGCCAGATCAAATGGCCACACCTGAGTACTCGGCAAAACAAGTAAATCGAATTTTTCAAAGAGCTCTGATGCCGAGTTATACCATTTCGACTTCTTCAAAGCCGCAGTATATATATCTTGACCTGATAAGGACAAACCATTTTCGATTTCCCAAACAGCCTCAGGCTTTAAATTCTTCCGCTTCTCGATATCTTCGTAAATATCTCTCAATCCGTTCGTAATTTGCCAGGCACGTAAATCGCACCAAGACGTCCAAATGTCATTCATCGCAAATGGAGCCTTTAGATCGTGAATAGTCGCACCGAGCGAAGACATTTCGTTCAAGGCATTTTGCGCTAGATCTAGCAATTCATCCTCAAAAGTTAGTGTTCCACCCCAATCCCCTAACCATCCAATCTTGATACCTTTCATACGTGGTTGTGCTGTAAAATTCGAAAAACTCTTACTCTGTGAAACATAAGACTTATTGTCAAAATAATTTGCTTGAACATCCAAAAGCAAAGCCAAATCCTTTGGCGATCGGGCCATTGGACCTAAAGTTGAGAGCTGAGACAGGAAGATTTCCCCTGATGGCTCAGGAGGAACAAGTCCCCAAGTAGGACGCAGACCATAAACATTATTCCAAGCAGCTGGGTTTCTTAGAGACCCCATCATATCAGATCCGTCAGAAATACTTAGCATTCTGGCGGCTAACGCGACTGCAGCTCCTCCAGACGAGCCACCACATGTCCTGGTGAGATCATACGGGTTTTTAGTTTTACCGTACACCGGGTTGAAGGTGTTACTGCCCAGTCCAAACTCAGGCGTATTTGTCTTTCCAATAAATAATGCTCCTGCGGCTCTTAATCGAGCAACCATTTGATCATCTTTTCGAGCTACTCTCTCGGAATACAAAGGAGATCCTTCGGTAGTTTTAAAACCTTTTACATTCGCTAGATCTTTAATTGCCATGGGCATCCCGCCCAAAGCCCCCCCAAGAGGGCACTCTGCTGATGTCAGCTTCTCACAGGCCTCTTTACTCAATATATTAACTAAAGCGTTAACTTTAGGATTGACTAACTCTATGCGAGCTAAAGTCTCCTGCATTAATTCTGAAACACTCAGCGCTCCAGCCTTAATAAGCGCTTTTTGTTCCCAAGCCTCTTTGTTTAAAATATCCACTGTTTATCAATCACTTATCCAAAAGCTCTTAGTACTTTAAATTAAAAGTTATCAATTTCAAGATGTTGCCTCTGCTCTCGATTTACCAGATAAATCAAGGGCTAACGTTGCTGCCATAAATTCATCAATATTGCCGTCTAGCACGCCTTTCGTATCCGAAGTCTCATAAGAAGTTCTTAAGTCTTTAACCATTTGGTATGGATGAAGCACATATGACCTGATTTGATTACCCCAACCGGCATCACCTTTATTCTCATGTGCTTCCGTAATTGCAGCATTTCTACGGTCTAACTCCATCTGGTAAAGCCTAGACTTTAGTGCCTTCATCGCTATATCCCGATTTTGATGCTGCGACTTTTCAGAACTTGTGACAACGATTCCAGTGGGATTATGTGTTATCCGAACTGCGGAGTCTGTTGTATTCACATGCTGTCCCCCCGCTCCAGATGAACGAAAAGTATCAATCCTGATGTCGTTAGGACTGATATCAATATCAATATTATCATCTACAACGGGGTAAACCCATACTGAGCAAAAAGAGGTGTGCCTTTTTGCGGCTGAGTCAAAAGGTGAAATTCTTACTAATCGGTGCACACCACTTTCAGTTTTGAGCCATCCATAGGCATTTTGACCAGAGATTTTGTAACTTACAGATTTAAGTCCCGCTTCATCACCGGCCGTTTCTGACTGAAGTTCAACTTTATAACCTGACCTTTCAGCCCACCTTACATACATCCTAGAAATCATTCCTGCCCAATCACAACTTTCTGTACCTCCCGCTCCAGCATGAATCTCAAGAAATGTATCATTGCCATCTGCCTCACCGTTCAATAAAGCCTCTAATTCTTTCGCTGAGGCCCTGTTTTTGAGCAGTTGTAAAGCTGTAACTACTTCTTGCAATATTTCTTCATCAGCTTCGATTTCAGCTAATTCGATTAAATCAATGTTCTCTTTCAATTCAGTACTCATTGCATCATGAGCATCCACCTGATCAATAAAATTCTGCCGTTCCCGCATAAGCTTTTGGGCTTTATCAGGTTCATTCCAAAGATCAGGATCTTCCGTCAAAGCATCAAACTCTTCTCGCTTTTTTCTAACATTATCCCAATCAAGCCTCTGCCTTAAGAGCGATAGAGATTTGTCGATTTCACTAATAATAATTTGTATGTCAGCGCGCATATCTGAAACTTACCCCACTAGCAGTCAGGAAGTTAGTTAAACCAGTGATACGTCAAGAGCAAGCTCAGTATAAACCGCCTGCGCTTAAAGTTCCCAACGTTGCTTTAGGGGCTACTAGAACTGTTTCCCCAGTGGTTGTTTTGATTTCTCGAAGAACTGTTTCACCGGGCTTGATCAAGGTAAAATTACTACCCATTGCAAAGCCCCCATCAAAAGTTAAGCCAAACTTTGGTTCCTCACCATCCCGAAAAAATTCCGCAACAACGTGCTCACCGTCGGCATGATCTGGAAGCCGCTCTCCAGAGTATCTATCGATTTTTATAAACTTACCGCCTTGCGGTATTATAAAATCAGCTCCTCCATAAATCTCCGATACAGCGGACATGAACTCATTAAAAACAGGACCACACATGGAACCACCCCCGGACCCCCGTCCCAAAGGCCGCGGAATGTCATGCCCAATGTAGCAGCCTGCCACAATGTTGGACGTGAAGCCTAAAAACCAGACATCTTTTGCTTCATTGGTAGTGCCAGTTTTTCCTGCGGTTGGAACTGCTAGATTAACTGTCCTTCTAGCGGTGCCACGAGAGACTACCCCCTCCATCATAGATGTTAACTGGTAAGCTGTTATTCGGTCCATAACGCGCTCTCTATTAGTTAAAATCGTAGGAACATCTCCCAAAGATAGTTGATCAATTCCGCAATCTAAGCAAATTCGCTGATCATGCTTAAATATAGTTTTACCATATCGATCTTGTATTCTATCTACCATAGTAGGCATAACTCTTTCGCCACCATTTGCAAACATGGCGTAGGCTGCTACCATCCGATATAATGTTGTTTCCTCGGAACCAAGAGAGTTTGCAAGGAATTCTTTCATATTATCATATACGCCAAATTTTTCAGCATACTCCGCAATTATATCTAGACCCACCTCTCGAGCTAAACGAATTGTCATGAGATTTCGTGACATTTCTATTCCAGTCCGAAGTGGAGTTGGACCATAAAATTTATCATTCGAATTCTTGGGACGCCACAAACCTTGAGGGGTATCGATCTCAATTGGAGCATCTACAACAACTGTAGCTGGAGAATACCCGCTATCTAAAGCTGAGGCGTAAACAAATGGTTTAAAACTGGATCCAGGCTGCCTTTTTGCTTGTGTAGCGCGGTTAAAAACCGACGATTCATAAGAGAAGCCCCCCTGCATTGCAATAACGCGTCCATTGTTGACGTCCATTGCCATAAAGGCGCCTTGAACTTCACTAACTTGCCGCAAACTCCAATGCGAAAAATTACCATCCTGATCATTAAGCCTTCGGACTAGAACAACATCTCCAATATTAACAAAATCTGAAAATTGCCCAACTACATCTACCAGCTTTCCCGAAGCAAAAACCTTTTTAATCCAAGTCATATCAGTTGGTGGAATCCAATTACCTTCAGCTGTATCCTCAATCCCCTCAATGCCAATACGCAATTCAGAATTTTCAATTCCAAGAATAACCGCTGGGATCCATTGACCATCTAAATTTATGTCCCTAGGTAGATTTAAACTAGCCAATGAATTTTGCCACTTTGCCTCATCACTTAAAATTGCAAACGGTATCTTTTTGCCAGTACCTCGCCAAATGCCTTGCTTACGGTCATATTGTTGAAGACCTCTCTGTAAAGCCAGAGCAGCTTTTTGCTGCAAAATTGGATCAAAAGTCGATCGCACCGTCAGACCTCCCGTAAAGAACTCTTCTTCTCCAAAAGTCCCGCTGAGTTGCCTTCTTATTTCATCTGTGAAGTAGTTACGACTAGGCAATCTGGATCGAAAACCTGTATAATCCCGACCCTGCACCGATTTTATGGGTTGTGTTAATTCATACTCATAAATTCTCTTAGGAAGATAACCATTCTGGAACATTTCTTTCAAAACATAATTACGCCTTTCCAATAAACGTTCTTTCTCACGAACAGGATGATAATCTGATGGTGCCTTAGGCAAAGCAGCCAGAAATGCTGCTTCATGTGGAGCTAATTCATCTAAAGTTTTATTAAAGTAAGTCTGAGAAGCAGCTGTTACTCCATAAGAATTCTGACCCAAGAAGATCTCATTTAAGTAAAGTTCGAGAATTTGTTCTTTTGTCAAACTTCTCTCAATACGAGTAGCCAATATTATCTCTTTAACCTTTCGCTCCGCTCTTCGAGAACGATCCAGTAGGAAATTCTTCATAACTTGCTGCGTTATTGTTGATGCTCCCCGTATTCGCTTACCTCTCGACTGAACTGCATCGACTAAAGCGGCTAAAATACCTCTCATATCATAACCCGGATGCTCATAAAAATTTTTATCTTCTGCGGAAATAAACGCATTTTTTATCAAATCTGGGATTTGATTTGCTGGCGTAAATAACCGTCTTTCTTTTGCAAATTCATCAATTATTTTTCCCTCCGCGGAATAAATTCGGCTAATAGTTGGAGGTTTGTACTGAGCAAGAAATTCATGGCTTGGCAAATCGCGGCCATAAACCCAAAAAATACCACCTAAAGACAGCCCACAAACAATGGTACTCATAGTAATAAGAGTAAAAATAGTGCCCAAAAAGCCGAACACACTGCGAACAAATTGACTAAGCAATTCTATAATTCGCAGCTTTATGAAAAATGGTAACCTCAGTTCGAGCATTATATTTTATGTTCCGCGTCATTTCATTCTATTCTTTGCAAACAACTGATCCTCTTCAATCCACTCTAAAATTCCTGAAGATATCGCTAACGCAAATTTCTCAGCCCACTCTTGATCTTGTAAGTTTTTTAAATCAGAACTCGTAGACATGAAACCAGTTTCGATCAAAATTGAGGGTACACTAGGTAGCTTTAGTACAGAAAAGTTTGCCTTTCGTGAAGGTTTAGGGTTTAGCTTAATATCAAAGGTTTCCAAATTTTCTATAATTGATTTTGACAATGTATTGGATCGCACAGTATTCTCCCGTCTCAACAGACCCATTAAGGTAGATGTTACTGCTGTTTCTGCGCCTGAAAGATCTAGACCAGAAATAAGTTCGTTTCCACCATGCCTGGCAGCCAATCTTGCACTCGCTTTGTCAGAAGCTTCGTTTGATAGAGTGTAGACAGTTGATCCAGACGCCTTACCCTTTTTAACAGTGTCTGCATGCAAAGAAATAAATAGATCGGCACCAACTTGAACTGCTAATGTAAGTCTTTTATCCAATGAAGTAAATTCATCGGTTTTTCTAGTTAGAATGACGGTTGTGTTATCAAGAGCGTTCATTTCTTCCGCTACCACCCTAGCCAAAGTGAGCATTAAATCTGATTCTCGAATACTTTCAACCTTCGCACCGGGATCTAATCCACCGTGACCCGGATCAATAACTACAGTCAAATTATTATTTGTATTTTCAAAGTCCTCATTTTTCAAACCGATTGGTAACGTATCAAAGCGGTCGTCAGCAAAAACTCTAACCATTTTATTGAAATCTTCCTGTTCGATTGGAACCAGTGCAAAACTTAGTTCTGCATCCAAACCGTGCAATTTATGTTGGTCCATGGTTAGATTGTGGACTTTTGCTGGTTTGGCTAATTCGATAGAAATAGTTGACCACCCATCTAAACCTTTCGAAAATTTTATTTCTCCTAAAAGTGGTGAACTTGTTACTTCTAAATTTTCAAGACCTTTGACAGCAGATGTATGCAATTCAAGGACAATCCTATTGGGATGATTAAAACTATAAACTCTGAATGGTACCGCCTCATCCAATTTTAATCGGAAATCATAAATAGCATTGAAATCTGAAGCATTCGCCATTTGAAATATTGGATGGCTACCAATTTTAGGTCCGAAATTTGCCCATATCAGGTACAACAAAAACAATATTTTTATATATTTCATTTTAAAGTCTGTAATTGCTCATGAAATTATTAAGTCGTCTTAATCCCTTCTTTAGGTCTGAAGTGCTGCAAGCGTACGACAACCGAACAGTTTCAAGTCCACGCTCCGGATCAAAATCACTCCCTGGAGTTATTGCTACACGCACCTCTTCCAAAATTGCTTTGCAGAAATTTAGGCTATTATCTGTATACTCCGAAACATCTATGTAAAAGTAAAAAGCACCATCTGGAGGGGCAAATTTTTTAAAACCGATTTTGGGTAGTTGCTGTATTAGCAAAGCTCGATTTGCTCTATATGTTTTGAGATTTTGATTTAACTCATCATGAGAATCCAATGCGCCCAGAGCCGCGACTTGTGATATGTGGGGCGCGCAAATAAATAGATTTTGTGCTAATCTTTCGAATTGCCGAATGTAATCATCAGGAACGACTATCCACCCTAATCTCCAACCGGTCATGGAAAAATATTTGGAAAATGAATTTATAACAAAACAGTCATCAGAAATTTCTAAAGCGGATACAGCCCTCGCATCATATTCAATTCCATGATAAATTTCATCGCTAATGAAAACTGTTTGCTTCCGATCACATGCCTCCATCAGCCCCTCAAGTTCATCTTTATTTAACATAGATCCTGTTGGGTTAGCTGGTGAAGCAATTAGTAAACCATCAAGGTTATTATCGATAATGTCAGTAGCTACAGGTTGGAACTTATTATCATTTGTTGTCTTTATCGCACACGTATTTAGACTAAGAGCTTTGAGAATTTGCCTGTAACTTGGGTAGCCAGGCGATCCTATTCCCACAGTATCACCGACATCAAATAGCCCTGTGAAGGCGAGTATAAATGATCCCGATGAACCAGGTGTTACTATAATTCTGCCTGGATCGACTTTAATTTTGTACCATCGCCAGTATAAATCAGCTATTTTTTCTCTTAATTCTGGGATACCCAACGCAACAGTGTAACCCATCGTAGAGTCAGACAAACCATTTATCACTTTTTCTTTAGCCAAGGTGGGGGCTCCAGTGCCAGGCTGCCCAACCTCCAAATGTATTACTTCATGCCCTAATTTCTCAATTTGTCGGGCGGCCTCCATAACATCCATAACGATAAATGGATCCACTCTACCACGAGCTGAGTTCTTCATCCTAATATTCCAAAAGTTCTTTTTAAAGTTCAAATCAATTGTAATTACTGTATACCCAAAAAGATATATAATATATTAAAGAGACAAGTTGAACTTTTTAAGAATAGCTTTAAAACGCCTTTAACACGTTCAAAAAATCGGAGAGTTGATCTTAGATCAAGTCACTTGCAGCGCACTTAAGTTTGGTAAAATTTTGTATAAAGCACTATTAACGTCAATATTTCTCTTTGCATTCAGTTCAATGGTGATTGCGCTAGATTTAAACAATTTAACAAATACAGATCGAGAAGTTTTGCAAAAAGAAATTCGACGATACATTCTTGAAAACCCAGATATAATTTTTGAAGCTGCCGATCTTGTTAGAAAGCGGGAAGCGGCAATCGAAATTCTTGAAGATGAAGAGCTGATCAAATCCAATTATGAAGATATATTTTATGACAATTACTCTTATGTCGGAGGAAACTTAGACGGCGATATAACGTTGGTGGAATTTGTAGATTATAAATGTAGCTATTGTCGAAAAGCCGCTGAAATAGTTAGAGAATTACTGAAAGAAGATGACAATATTCGATTTATTGTTAAAGAATTTCCTATTTTAGGGGAAGCTTCACTTACTACCTCAAAATTCGCAATAGCAGTTAAGAATATTGGTGGATCAGAGAAATATAAATTAGCTCATGAGATCCTTTTGACACTTACTGCAGAGCCGAATGAAATTTATCTTCGAAGAATAGCCACAGAACTAAAACTAGACCCCAATGAACTTCTTAAAGAAATGAAATCCGATGCAGTTTTAAAGGAAATTTCTCGAACTGCAGAATTAGCTAAAAAACTTCAAATCAGTGGGACACCAACATTTATTTTGGGTAGCCAATTTCTGCGTGGATTTGTACCTTTAGAGATGCTTTTACAGGTGGCTCAATCCGAGAGAAAAAAATGACGAGACAAAAGTTTCAGTTTGTCACCCCTACTTTTTTTATAAAATTGTCGATCATTTCAGCAGTCTCCAAGGGATATTGATCAACAAAAAAATGCCCCCCTGGCATTTCTATCCCTGAATAAAGTTTCCCTTTTGTTTTCCAAACAGAGTCCATATCAAACGTTTTTGCCATAACCCCATCCCTCCCCCATACAGCGGCAAATGGTACTTTAATTGGGGAATTACCGTCAGCAGCCTCATGATGCTGATCAATGTGATATGCTGCTCTATAATCATCACACATTGCGCGGATACAGGATTTATTTTTCCAGCTTTTTTGATAAGCATTTAGTTGGTTTTTTGAAAAAGCATTAATGCCAGTGGCACCCCATCCTTGGAGACAGCTATTATAAAATTGATCAGGGTCCCTTTCTATAAGTTTTTCAGGAACTGGAAAAGGTTGGGATAGAAAAAACCAATGATAGTATGAGAAAGCTAATGATGCAGATAGCTCGGTAAATACTGTCTTCGTTGGGACTATATCCATAAACATCGTGGAAGATACTAATTCTGGATTATCTATGGCCAGCCGATATGCAACTCGAGCACCTCTGTCATGGCCAATGATATGCGCCTTTTTGATATTTCGGGATTTTAAAATAGCAACGACATCTTTTGCCATATTGCGAAAAGTATAATTTTCATAACCTAGTGGCTTAGCTGATTGACCATATCCGCGTAGGTCAGGGCAAATAACGTGATAGCCGTTTGATAGTAACGGGGCTACATTAGCCCACATCGCGTGGGTTTGAGGAAATCCATGTAAGAGGACGACAGGGATACCCTTGCCGTTATCAACAAAGAATATATCACAATCTTTTAAAACTAAACGATGTTTTTTAAATCCTCCAAACATGCAAAGCCCGATGTTTGTTATTTACGAATTATTTCTTAAACCCAAAGAGATAGTTAACAATATCATAGTCGCAAATTTGTAACCTGAACAGTCTAATATTTATTCAATCTTTTTATTTTAACTTTTATATATTGGGTACGAATTACTCAACCAGATGCGTCAATCAGCACCATTTTTTAACTAGCTTCTTCTTAAACTCCTGCTATCTATTACTCAAATCGAAAGTGAAATGTTTATTTTTTTGACATATTTAATTTTATGAATATGTTGTTTTACGGAATGTCAGAAAGTATGCTTTCAAACGACCCAAGTGGAAGAGAAAATAATGAACTATGAAGATCATATTGAAGCTGCTATAAATCGTTTGCACGAAGAAGGCCGATATAGAACCTTCATTGATATAGAACGCGAACGCGGGAATTTTCCGTACGCAGCATGGAAAACGCCAAACGGTGACCTAGACAAAATAACAGTTTGGTGCGGAAACGATTATCTGGGAATGGGGCAAAATAATTTAGTCCTTGAAGCTATGCACGAGGCGCTCGACGAAGCAGGAGCCGGTTCAGGCGGGACAAGAAATATCTCCGGAACAACTGTTTACCACAAAGAACTTGAAAGAGAGTTGGCGGACCTTCACTCCAAAGAATCGTCTTTACTGTTTACAAGTGCCTACATTGCAAATGATGCAACACTATCTACATTAGCAAAATTACTACCTAATTTGATAATATACTCGGATGAGCTAAACCACGCCTCCATGATTGAAGGTATTCGCAGACATGGTGGCGAAAAAAGGGTTTTCAAGCATAATGATATGAAGCATCTTCGCAGACTTTTACAAGAAGACAATAGTTCAAACCCAAAATTGATAGCATTTGAATCAATTTATTCAATGGACGGTGACTTTGCACCGATTAAAGAGATCTGTGACTTGGCTGAAGAGTTTTCGGCCATGACCTATATAGATGAAGTCCACGCGGTAGGCATGTATGGAGCCACCGGAGCAGGGGTCGCACAGCAAGAAGAGCTAATGGGCCGAATAGATATAATCAATGGAACCCTCGCAAAAGCATACGGGGTAATGGGTGGATATATTGCAGCAAGTGCAAAGGTTTGTGATGCAATCAGAAGTTATGCCCCGGGTTTTATCTTTACAACCTCACTATCTCCAGCTTTAGTGGCCGGCGCTTTAGCTTCAGTTCGATATTTGAGAGAACACCAAGAGGTTAGAGACAAACATCAATTGAACGCGAAGATACTAAAAATGCGTTTAAAAAGTCTGGGATTACCAATTATTGATCATGGGTCTCATATCGTACCCGTTATTGTAGGTGATCCAGTTCATACCAAGAAACTATCTGATCTATTATTAGTAAACCACAAAATCTATGTTCAGCCTATAAATTTCCCAACTGTACCCAGAGGAACAGAAAGATTGCGCTTTACACCTTCTCCAGTGCATGGAATCCAGGAAATCGATTATTTGGTGAGAGCTATGGACGAACTCTGGTCTCATTGCGCACTGAACAGGACTGAACTTACTGCCTAGCAGCACAATCTAACGGATATGTGCATTATATAGTAATTGTGCTAGGTATTTGGCATGCAATTTGCGAATCGACTTCAAATATTTTTGGTTGAGTGAAATATGAAATGGCGAGAGCCCAAAGGTAGCGAAACTTCTCGAACAGCGCACCCTAAAGGGTTCGATGATTATGACTTTCGTCTTGGGGATATTTTGAGAGGTGAGCGTGCTACATTAGGCAAGTCATTACTTGATGTCGAAAAAGAATTGAAGATTAAGGCCAACTATGTAGCAGCAATAGAAAACTGCGATCCGACAGTATTTGAATCCCAGGGCTTTATTGCCGGTTTTGTTAGATCATACGCGCGCTATCTTGAGCTAGATCCAGACATTATCTATACACTTTTTTGCAATGAAAGTGGCTTTCAGACCATGCATGGCATGGCAAAGGAAAGTGCAAAAGAGAAAGAAAAAAAATACGGCAATAGGAATCTAGAAGATAGTATATTCATCAAGCCGACTACAGCATATTTACCAAAGCAACAAAAATGGTATGAAAATATTGAACCAGGTGCCGTAGGTTCTCTTTGTGTTACGATCGCTTTAGTTTCAGCCCTAGGATATGGAGCTTGGTCGTTTTTTCAAGAAATACAAAAAGTTGATATAACTCCTACAGAAAGTCAGCCTGTAGTACTTACAGAGCTGCAAAACTTACCTACAGCACTGAATATTACAAATAATCCTATGCTGGACAATACAGAAAATTTTCAGGAAGGGTCATCTAGGATTAACAGAATTTACAGATCAACTGCACTAGATCAACCCGTCATTGTCGCCCGAGACGAACCTATATCTAAGCTAGATCCAAATCAATTTGGGCTTTTTGCGCCAATTCCATCCAGCAAAGAAATTGGAATCGAAGAAATTATTTCTGATTTAATACCCAGAAAAAATAGTACCGATGAAAATCTTCAAATAAACTTTCCTAAAGTATCTGCCGACACTCCTCCGGTTGTAACATTAGTTACCTCAAAAGAGGCTTGGATCGAAATTGTCGCAGCTGATGGATCTGTAATTTACAAAAATTTGATGCAACCAGGAGTTGAATTTGCCCTTCCTCAGACCGAGAGCGCCCCTAAACTACTAGCCGGTATGTCTGGCTATGTTTATATGGCAATAGATGGCGTTCTGTATGGTCCTGCCGGTAAAGGTGTAAATGTTGTGAAAGATGTCACTTTGGATCCTCAATCTATAATCTTGAGTTATGAACCCGCACAAATAAAAAGTGATCCAGATTTGCAGAAGTTAGTTGCCGAGCTAGGATTAAATAGCTTCACTGCTGAGTCACTTGATCAATAGGTGCCTTGCTAGAATCGTAACTTAGTTTTAGCCTTACAAGCAATAGAGTGGTAACATTCGAGGATTAGTATGTCTATCAACCATGTTCGTCCCTGGCGCACCATAGAGAGGCGGCGTTCTAGGCAAATAAAAGTTGGGAATGTTGCGATTGGTGGGGATGCACCAATATCAGTACAGACTATGACAAACACAGATACAACTGATGTCAAAGCAACCCTTAAACAAATTACATCAGCAGCGGAAGCTGGAGCAGATTTAGTTCGAGTCTCAGTTCCCGATGAAGCAAGCAGCGCAGCATTAAAAGAAATTGTCAAAAATAGCTCAGTGCCGATAGTCGCCGACATTCATTTTCACTACAAAAGGGGTATTGAGTCTGCAGAAGCTGGCGCATCATGTTTAAGAATTAATCCTGGTAACATCGGATCAGCAGATCGCGTTAAAGAAGTTATTAAGGCAGCAAAGGACAACAATTGTGCTATAAGAATTGGTGTAAATGCCGGCTCACTGGAAAAACATCTTCTGGAAAAATATGGAGAGCCCTGCCCTGATGCGATGGTTGAAAGCGGTTTGGACCATATTAAAATTCTTCAAGACAATGATTTTCACGAGTTCAAGATAAGTTGCAAGGCATCGGATGTATTTATGGCGGCGGCGGCTTATCAAGCACTAGCTGAAGCTACAGATGCGCCTATTCATCTTGGAATTACTGAGGCAGGTGGCCTAACTAGCGGAACAATTAAATCTGCGATTGGACTTGGAAACTTATTGTGGATGGGCATAGGAGATACGGTTCGTGTATCTTTGTCTGCAGATCCAGTCCAGGAGGTAAAAGTCGGATATGAAATACTAAAATCGCTTGGATTGAGACACAGGGGTGTAAATATAATTTCTTGCCCATCGTGTGCGAGGCAGGGATTCGATGTAATAAAAACAGTTGAAATTTTAGAACAAAAGCTCGAACACATAAAAACTCCAATGAGTTTGTCTATAATAGGGTGCGTTGTAAATGGCCCAGGTGAAGCGTTAATGACGGATGTAGGCTTTACGGGTGGCGGTGCAGGAAATGGAATGGTTTATTGGGCTGGAAAACAAGACCATAGAATAGAAAACGCCAAAATGATTGACCATATTGTAGAATTGGTGGAGCAAAGAGCATCAGAACTCAGTTCCGAAGAGAAAGTTTGATGTGAACATAAATTAGTATCCCTTCAGGCCGCATTCGATGTTTTTAAGGATAATTAGTTACATAACGCAAAGAGCAATATGGTCCTGGGAAGGATTTTCTCACGTTTTGACCACTGAGCGAAGTATCTACCAATGGGTTTTCGCAAATACTGTTTCCACGATCGCAGCTTTCTCACTGCCTTTATCAGTGGCTGAAAGGTCTCTAATAATAATGGGGGGCATCATGATAATTGCAATGGAATGCATGAATACTGCCATAGAACGAGTAGTTGATGATATCTCTGAGGACAAAAGAGATCGTGCAAAACAAGCGAAGGATACTGCCAGTGCTGCTGTTGCCATATCCGCTATTGCAGTTGGTCTCGCATGGATCGTGATCATTTTTGGTATTCTACAATAATACTATTGCTTCTAGGTATTTTTTAGAAATTTCTTATGCTCTTGAAGCTGACGCAGAACAGATTGCTTTATTTTTTTGTCTGGCTTACCCAAATGATTTCGAGTTGTCTTTTCATTCCTTTTAAACTCTATCCTGGCTAACTCACTTATTTCAGAAATTTTAAATCCCTGTATTTTCTGACTGCCCATAGTATCCCCCGATCCCATCGCTCAAAGACACCGTACCCTATTCGAGATGTCAAGTTAAATTACTTTGATGATTATAATTGTCTGTGATACTTTTATATTGAGCCGAGCGATTGGAAACAATTGTACTCTTTGAGATCTAGAAATTGAATTTCAAAAGATGATAAAATGTCATCGACATATTAAATTTGCAAATAACTTTATTAAACTTAAAAAGTTCTAACTATTAAGAGTGGGTAAGAAAAATTTGCTATTAACAAACGCCTAATTGAATCTTACTTCAGCTACTGAATGAGCATTTAATGATTAAATTACATAGCTTTTCTTCCTATACATTTATTGCTGGGATATTTTTGTTGGTTCTGATCCAAATCGATAGGCAATCATATAAAAGTCATTTTCAGCACCTAGGCAACGATACTATTGAAATAATACAGAGTGAGGTGCCCTCAAAAATTTTTACAATCATTTGTCATGGCTACGCTGGTTCCAAAGAAATGATGAGGCAACTAGCATTCGACATTGCGAACGCAGGGAGTAATGCTGTAATTTTTGATTTCATTGGGCATGGATCCAGTTCCCAAAAGTTAATAAATAATCCCACTGAGCTTTCTGGGACCACACAACAACTTGTTGATCAAGTAATTTCGGTAATTGATTTATTAAAATCAAAATACGGTAGCGATATTCAATTGAATTTAATTGGCCATTCTATGGCATCAGATATTGTTATTCGGGCTAGCGAAAAGCAAAATATTTCATCAATAGCTGCTATTTCGCCTTATTCTACTAAGGTTACAGAAAATTTTCCTCAGGACCTATTACTAACATCAGGCCAATTTGAAAAACATCTTCGCAATCATTCTTTAAAATTTACAAAGTTAATAGCTAAAGATGCGGATGAAAATGTTGAATATTCTAATGGACTTGTTCGCAGGAAGGCTTCTTTCACAAAAAACACAGGGCATGTAAGCGTTATCTATTCTCCCCAAACGAGCGCAACAATTACAGAATGGTTTAACCTAGAAAATGTTCATAGAACGCTCTGGTCGACTCACATTATTTGGACATTGCTTGGTTTAACTATGATAACTTATGGATTGTCACGAAGTAAGGTATCATCGATGAACTACAATGAGAACACAAGGGTCAGTTCAGTCAAATCAATTGTCGTTGGCATTTCTTCACCAACTATCGCCCTATCCTCGAGCTTCTTTGAATATGAGCTCTTTTCAATCTTCGGTTTTGGGAGTGTCGCAGCATATTTTGGATTAGTAGGGGCCGCTACTTTGCTGTTATGCAGAGAAATATGGAAAAATTCAGAAAGATTCAATTTTTATCCATTTATTAAAATGTTGGTCGCTTTCTCGATTTTAGTCATTTTAATCAACCATTTTATTGGCTCATTCTTTATTTCTAATAATAGAGTTTTTGCATTTATGAGTATGATAATACCATTAACTATTTTTTGTGTAGCGATCGAAAAACTTATTTCGATGTCAGCTACTGCCATAGCAATTTTTATTCGGCTCGTGCCATTAATAGGATTTTCAATTTTATTAGCAATTTTTCCCGAAAAATATGGCGTTATGTTCACAACTGTCCCGATATATATATGTTATTTTCTAGTATTTGGTTACATAGGAAAATTCCAAAGAAAAAATATCGGATCATATACAATAGGCACATTACACGGCATTTTTTTAGCATTTGCCCTTGCTGCAACAAATCCAATATTTTCCATTTAATTTTTAATCTTTGTGAAAAAGTGGCGCGGTTGACGGGGCTCAAAACCGTTATTTTATGTCTTCTGGTGGTTCGTGGTGTCCGTCTACGGCCACTATGGTTGGGTTTTTGGCTTCTGGTGGCTTGTGGTGTCCGGCCACGGCGGGCACCCATTAGGCACCCAGCGTTAGTTTGTGTCAGGCCGGGGTTGAGGCTTTGGCATCTTAGAAACGCGGTGTGTTTGCTGACAACGCATCATCACAACCCCATATTTTTCTTGGATAATGTTCTTCTTTAGTAATTATTGTTTCTGTTTATTAAAAGTTTCAAATAGTGTTTGAACAAAAAACATTGTTTGGAACTCACGTTTGCGCAATTTAATTATACTTCTCATTTTCTTAAAATTCTCCGTTGGGTATGCTTTCGCGCAAGTAAACCAAAGTAAAATCACACAAGGCGATGCGATATGTATAGAATCGAATAGCATTCCAGATCACAAAGTAGGGACATTTCCTAACCGTGCGAACCCACATAGCATCAGAGAACAAAGGATCAAATTGTGTGTTTCAAATAATCCCAAGAAAAATTCCAAACCACAATTCATCAAAGGGACAATAGGGATAGCATTAAATGGGATTCAGTTTCGACCCAATACCGCAGGATCTTATGATCCGTCATCGAAAAGTGGTCATAGTCGCAATGGTGACAAGCGATGGACGCTTGATATCTTTGGAGCGAAAAATAAACTAGGCTTAGATATAAACAACGGTCACGTGGGACCTAATGGATTGTATCATTATCATGGGATCGCTGAAAGCTTGATTGGGAACCCTGAAAGCTCCTTTATCGGATACGCTGGTGATGGATTTGAAATCCATTTTGTGGGTAGAAAAGTGCAGTCAGGATATACGCTTAGATCTGGAGAGAGAACTAGTGGTCCTGGAGGAGCTTTTGACGGTACTTATAATGAGGACTATGTCTATTCTCACGATCATGAAGCTCTGGACCAGTGTAACGGTGGACAATTAAATGGCAAATATGTTTACTTTATAACCTTGCATTATCCATTTATTGGGCGTTGCCTATGGGGAGATATTGCACCAGGGTTTGGCGCCGACCGCCACTAACTTGGCTCCTGACCTAAAAAACGGAATTCGACCCTCTTCGCTATCTTAAACCGACATAGTTATCATTAAAAGATATAAGATAACAACACCCCAACAACCAATACTGCAACCAAAGGACTTGAAATCCTTGCAAACCTTTCGATTGAACGACCCGTGTTGGCACCTTCATTCGCCATTTTGTAATGGCTAATTATTCCGATCATCATATTATAGGTTACTACGACCGTTGCCCAAATAAACAATGCATCCGTAAAGTTCAGATAATGAGTTGTTGGCAATTCACCCGCTAATGAGAATTTAAGCGCAGGGATCGTGAGAAATAAAGTCAATTGACCACCAATTCGCCAATTATAAATATCGTAGTTTCCAGACGGGTAGAAATGGTTCATCAACAAGGACAGAAATACTATAGAAAAAATTGGAAATAGTATTTTTTGTAAGGCATCTAAAAACCCATGGTTTACATTTACATGAGCTATAATATAAGAAAATTTTTCATGACCGCCGTGGTTTAAACTTGTTCTACCTTCCTCTTCCAGAATGGTTTTTTCTACCTCCCAATTACCCTTTACCACTTTATGATGAGCATCGTGATGGCCAATTTCTATGCTTTCAGGATAAAAAACCATTTTTTGCTTATTTCCAGAAAATGACGCGATATCTAAAAATAAATCAAGATCACCGAATGGATACTTCGGCATTTCTGCATCAATACTTAATTCGGCGTCAAATCGCTCAAATAATTCAAATTTACCGTCAAGCACGTCTAGTGTTTTATAATGAACTGTTCTTGGAGTTTCAGCATTTGATATAAAAAATTCGGGGTACCAAATTTCATGGAGATATTCATTAAGTTCCTCGCCATGAATTATTTCGTCGCCAAACTTAGCTAAAAATTCTGCAGTTTTTTCATCCTCCCACGCGAGCAAAACTTCGACGGAGGCACGATAGTGTCCCTCAGAGATGTCAATATCATAAATTTCATCATAGAGGATTTTGGTGTATACTAAATGATCAGTATTGATGTCTGAAATCTCTACTTTTTCGCTTGAGTGGTCGGCTTTCGTTTCAGCAAAACTCAGATTGAATGTGATTAGAAAAAACCCAACAAAAAATAAAAAAAACTTTTTCATATCGCTGCAACGGCCATTGCTATTTTATTAATTAAACGCATTTGTTGTCCTTTTATGAACAGCTACCCTTTAGAAATAACAATCTCGCCCCGTCCAGCTAGTACAAAAACTGTAGCTATTTGTCCCACGCCAGATTTTTATTGCGCCACTTAATATCACCGGCTAGCCTTTCCTGAAATGAAAGTGTTTTTAACATTTATTAAAAAATAGGTATATTATTGGAAAATTTAATTTTGACTATAAAAGACTTTTTATACGTTATAACTATAAAAACTTTGATAGTAGCCGCAGCTGCTTTAGGTGCTACAATTTATTGTATAGAAAATGAATTTGTCACTGAAATACCTATTTCGTTAATTGGATTAGCTGTGGTCTTCCCTCTTGTTTTTACAATAGGAACTGCTTTTCAAAGAAGAGACTTAGCCCTTAAAGAATATGGTGCAATTAATTCTAATTTTGCTTCGATATTTTTTATAGCCAAAAATTGGCAACTAGATGATAAAGAAAACACGTGTAACCTAGATAGTTTGAAAAAAACTATCAGTGCTTTGTTTGATCTGATAAAGGAAGATTTACAAGACCAGAAATCTACAAATCTAATAAAACAAGAAATATACACTAATTTTGAGGAGTTATTTAAATTAACTTCTAAAATTCGCCCTGATTCCAGCTTAGTATTTTTCTACAATAATTTAATGTCCAGTTATGAAACTCTAAATAGTCTTTCGGAGTATAGGACTCCAAGAGGTTTGAAAGCCTACAGTAATGTTTTTTTGGCTATATTTCCAATCTTATTCTCTCCCTACTTTGCATCACTAAGTAGTGAGTTTTATTCCGTGGGACTGGTAGTGGCCTTTATTTATAGTCTTGTTTTAGTGATGTTAAGTAACATCCAAGATAATTTAGAAAACCCATTTGACATGAAGGGGTTGGATGACTTGGA